>NZ_JAHRFC010000013.1:77547-122801 GCF_020883015.1 Microcoleus sp. CAWBG640 | reverse complement strand
TTTAATTCAGGTAACTGACGCACTCGTCGCGCAGTTTCCAAGCCGTCCATGACAGGCATCAGCAAATCCATTAAAATGACATTTGGTTTAAATTCCACTGCTTTGCGGAGGCATTCTTGACCGTTTTCTGCTTCAGCAATTTCAAACCCCAAACGGGAAAGCAGCTTGGATAACATAGATCGATTTAATTGATTGTCATCCACGATTAGCACTTTCCGCTTGTCGCCCACAAAGCCCACCAGCCAACGTTGTTCCTGCAAACTCGCCACTTCTAAGTAGCGTTTTGGTGCGGTCAATTCTAAGTCTATCCAAAAAATGCTGCCTTGACCTAAAGTGCTTTTGACTTGAATTTCGCTACCCATTAGTTTGGCTAATTTTCTGCTAATTGAAAGTCCCAGACCTGTACCTTCAACAAATCTATCAGCACCTACTTGATGGAATGGCAAAAATATTTCTTCTAACTTACTTGAGTCTATTCCCGTGCCAGTATCTTCGATTTGAAAACGAATTTGGAGAGCGTGTTTATCGGCAATTATTTTTTTGCAGAAGCGCAGATAATTCTGTTTCAGTTCCGAACTCAAAGTCGAGAGTTCCGTATTTTCTGCTTGTCCTCGCCTCCAGGCTTCTGTGCCGACATACCCGACTTTGAAAGTGACTCTACCACTGTTAGTAAATTTCACGGCATTTCCCAGCAAGTTTATGAGAATTTGACGCAATCTTTTTTCATCAAAATAGACTGATTGAGGCAGGGGAGATACTTGTTCGTAACTAAAATCAATATCTTTTTGGGAGGCTCGCATTTGAAACAGGTCGGAAATGTTTTTAAGAAAGTTAGTAAGATTTAACTCTGTGGGGTAGAGTTCCATTTTCTTGGCTTCGATTTTGGAAAGGTCTAAAACATCTTCGATCAGCATTAGTAGATGTTTGCCACACTGCTGAATGTTGTTGAGGCTTTCTTGATGATCGGGGCTTAAAGTTTTATCTGTTTTGAGGATTTGAGCGTAACCTAAAACGCCGTTTAAGGGTGTGCGGAGTTCGTGGCTCATGTTGGCGAGAAATTCGCTTTTGGCGCGATTGGCTGTTTCTGCGACTAATGCGGCTTTTTGGAGGGCGGCTTCTGCTTGTTTGCGATCGGCTATTTCGGTTTGTGCTTGTTGAAATAGTGTGGATTGCTGAATGGCGATGGCTAATTGCACGCACAATTGTCTGAGGGATTCTATGTCTGAGGATTCCCAAGAACGTGGTCCGTTGCAATCGTAGGCGATCAGCAGTCCCCAGAGTGGATTTTCGGTGGTAGTTGGAGGGTAGGAAATATTTTGTCCTGCTTTTAAAATGGGGACTATTAATTTAGCTGTGACTTGAAATTGATTTAGAAAATTGATGTAGGGTTCGCTCAAATTTTCTTGATGGATGTTTTCTATAGCTCGCACCCAACCTTGTTGGTAAAGCTCAACAAAATTTTCTGCAAAGCAGGGGTATGGAATGTTTAGATCCCTTAGTGGCGTGCGGTTTTGGGCAAGGGACTCGACCACTACCAGACCGCTCCAGTCTGGATTGAAGCGGTAAATAACTGTGCGGTCTGTTTGTAATAATTGTCGCACTTGTTCGACGGCTGTGGTGAGTATTTCTTCTAAATTGAGGGAGGAACGAATGCGATCGAGCATCGCGACTACCAGCCGTTCTCGTCTTAATTGTTGTACCAATGCCTTTTCGGCTTGTTTGCGTTCGGTGATGTCGGTAATTACTCCTACTAACCCGATTAAATTTCCTGTTTCATCTTTAATACTATCGGCTCGAAATAGAGTTGGTACCAGCTCGTTGTTGTTAGTTTTGATTTTGATTTCGCCTTTCCAAGGTTTGCCTTGGCGCAGGATTTTAAATATTTTTAATAATACTTGAGTTTTCGGGTAAATAACTATTGCTCCACCGGCTTTATTTAGTTCTGCTACTGTGTAACCGTACCGCTGAATAAAGGCTTGGTTGTGATAGATCGATCGCCCTTTGAGGTCAGCAATGACGATCGCATCGCTGGTACTTTCGACGGCTTGAGTAACGCGGAGTAGGTCTAATTCTGCTTGTTTGCGATCGCTAATATCAGTAATAGTACCCACATAGCCTTTAATTTCGCCACCATCTCCGATTTCCGCTACTGCTTGACCGATAACCCAACTGACAGCACCGTCTGGACGCAAAAAGCGATATTCTGATTTAAAAGGAACTCGATCGATTACAGCCTGATACCATTCAGTGTTCACTCGCTCCACGTCATCTGGATGTATGGCATTCAACCAGCCTGTGTCTGCTGCTAATTCCGCGTCCACACCCGTGATTTCACTCCATCGTTGATTCACATAAAGGAAATTTCCCAAAGTGTCCGTATGAAATATACAAACTGGCGATGCTTCTGCTAAAGTTTGGTAGCGGAGCTGACTGGCTCGCAGGGCTGATTCGGCTTGTTTTCTGTTAGTAATATCGCGAACTATGGAAATTATCTCGCCACCTGCCAACATTGTCAGTGATACTTCTTGAGGGAAAGTAGTACCGTCTAGGCGCTGGCCAGTAGCTTCTATATGGCAATATCCTTTTTCTTGAATTGCGGGCATTATTTGGGTGTCAAACTGTTGATATTCCGAGGATGTATAGAGCATCTTCCAGTTTTTTCCCAACAAGTCAGATTGTCGAGAAAATCCATACATTTTCAGATAAGCGTGATTTGAATAAATATATTCTTCATGAGAATTGAGGATGGCGATACCGTCATAAGCAGCGGCTATTGCTACTGCTTGCCGCTGGAGTGTGGACTCTACTTGTTTGCGTGAGGTGATGTCGCGACCAACTGCATAAATTAAACCTTCTTGGCTAAATGGTGAGGCAGTCCAGAGCAACCATTTGTAAGAACCATCTTTGCAGAGATAGCGATTTTCAAAGTAAAAAGTGGGAATACCAGCCATTAATTTTTTGACTTCAGCAGCGCTGGCTTCTCGATCGTCTGGATGAACAAAATCCAGGACTGGCTGGGCGAGAAGTTCAGCAATACTGTAGCCTAGGGCTGTTGACCAGGCTGGGTTTAAGCGTTTGAAATAACCGTCAAAATCCAGAATACAAAGCAAGTCTAAGGAGATGGTAAAGAAGCGATCGCGCTCTGCTTGGGCCTGTTTCAATTCAGTAATATCAATCACTAAACCGTCCCAGATCATCTCTGATTTCCTCTCGGATTTTGAATGATTATTCAGTATTTCCGGTCTCGAACATCCTTGGAGCCACTTAACTTTCCCTGATGGCAAAATGTGCCGCCACTGTTGCTGCCATGGCTGCATAGTGGCAGCGGAAATGGCAATGGATTCTTCTACCTTTGAGATGTCTTCTGCATGAATTCTGGTGAAAATTAATTCGGCATTTTCCTGTATTACTTCTGGCTCTAGTTCATAGAGTTCGCGACAACCACAAGATACATAAGGAAAAGATTTTTTTCCCTGGGATGAGAGTTTAAATTGATAAATGGCTCCGGGTAGGTTGGCAACAAGTCTTTGAAATCTAGCTTCGCTTTTTTCTAGGGCTATTTGTTGAAGTCTGTATTCAGTGATATCTCGAATTGTACCTACTAATATTTTACTGCCGTCTGTTTTTTTAAAGACAGTTTTTTTGGTAGAAATAATGTGTTTTTTTCCGCTGATATCTGTAAAATTTTCTTCGGTTTCGTTAGGAATATCAGTATGCAATACTTCTTCATCTTTTCTCCAAAAAAACTCAGCTTCAGCTTGGGGGAAAAAGTCATAATCGGATTTACCGATAAGTTCTTGTCGTGGTTTGCCAATCAACTCACAAAAAGCATCGTTTAAAATCATCCAGCGATGTTGCTCGTCTTTGACAAAAATTGGATCGGGAATGACATTGATAGTGTGGTTTAAAAATTGCTCGGATGCTTTTAGTTGGGATTCGTATCGGTAGCGATCGCTCACGTCCAAGACTACTTTAATCATCCGATCGATCGACCCATCGCGACGACGAATACAACGAAGAGAAACTCGCGTATAAACTATTTCCCCGTCTTTTCGTACCCACCTTTTATCGGAGATATACCCGTCTATCGTACCTGCTAAAACTTGAGATAATTGTTCAATGTTATTGCTATAGTCATCTGGATGAGTCAAGTCCAACCAGTTTTTTTCTATGAGTTCGTCACGGTCATAGCCTAGCAAATTGCACAAAGCATCGTTAGTTTCGATCCAGTTAAAGTTTTCAGAAATGGCTGGTTGAATAATTGGAGCAACGATGGCAATTCCAATCAGAGAATTTTCAACTACAGAACGATATTTTTCTTCGCTTTTTCGCAAAGCATCTTGACTGTTTTGGCGCTCGATGGCGTAGCGGAGCGATCGCATTAAAAGTTCGCCATCTATTTTTCTTTTTACTAAATAATCCTGTACGCCCACGGAGATTAACCGCAGTGCAAGTTCCTGGTCATTTTGACCTGTCAGCACCACAATTGGCACACTGACACCATGCTGTTGTATGCTAGTTACTGTCTCAATGCCCCGACTGTCTGGCAGTGAAAGGTCTAATAAAATTATGTCAAATTTTTCTTGATTCAAATGGAGTATTGCTTCACTGAGGCGCTCTACTTTTGTGAGCGATATCTGCTGTGCATCGCTATCGCTCATTCCTGACAGCAAATCTTCAATCAATTCTGCTTCATAAGCATTGTCTTCCACCAACAACACTTTAAAGCAGGTAGGAGGTAAAGATAAGTCAAAAACTGCTTTCATAATAGTTAGTTATTAATCTAAAGATTATTGGTAAACCTAACTTGGATTGCACCTTTGTTGAGGAAGGTATTTACTAAATTGTAGCTACACATACATTACTATTAGAATGGCAGTGCAATGTCAGGCTATAAAAAATCTTGAAGCCAGACAATTATATCATAAACTAACCGTGATGTCAACGCACTTTTTTTTCCTAACTTGTTACTTTAGTAACTGACCAAAAAGTTGTTTTTTTATTTAATCCAAATAATAAAAATCACAAATTAACACTATTTTCATTGAGAGTAAAGTAAAAAGTTGAACCTTGACCTGGTTCCGAATTTACCCAAATACGTCCCCCATGAAGTTCCACAATTTTTTGACAAATTGCCAAGCCAATACCTGTACCAGAATATTCTTTTTGAGTGTGCAATCGCTGGAAAATTTGAAATATGCGTTCTTGATGCTGCCGTGCAATCCCAATGCCATTATCTGCCACAGAAAATAGCCAATGATCGTGCTGTTTGCAAACACTGATGGAAATAGCAGGCGGTTCATTTTTGCGATATTTAATGGCATTGCCGACTAAATTTTGGAATAATTGCACGAGTTGGGAAATCTCGCCATTAACTACGGGTAATTCACCATAGGAAACTACAGCTTGGGTATCACGAATCACCCCTTGTAAATTAGCGAGAGCTTGCTCTAATAGCTGATTGCAATTAGTAGGTTTAAAAGGCTTCTGACTGCGACCGACTCGCGAGTATTCCAGCAAATCATCAATTAAAGCTTGCATTCTCGTGCAGCCTTGAACAATATTCCCAATAAACTTATTAGCTTGACTATCTAGTTGTTCTTGGTAGCGTTTTTCTAAAAGCTGAGCGTAACTAGCTATAGTAGCCAAAGGCGCTTGCAAATCATGAGAGGCCACATAAGCAAATTGTTCTAGTTCGGCATTAGAACGAGCCAATTCTTGATTGGATTTCAAGAGAGCAGATTCGACGCGCTGGCGATTCCCTATCTCTTTTTGGAGCAACAAATTTTGTTCTTGCAGGGTTTTTTCAACAGCACAGCGAGTGCTGATTTCTTGTTGCAAAATTTGATTTTTTTCGTGGAGAACTTCTTCGACGGCTAAGCGGCTGCTGATTTCTTCTTGAAGAAGTACGTTTTGTTCTTTTAGCTGTTTTTGCAAATTCCGCAGGGTGAGATGACTTTCGATGCGTACCAACACTTCTTCAAACTGAAATGGCTTGCTGATGTAGTCTACGCCCCCTACGGCAAAGGCATTTACTTTGTCAAATACTTCATCTTTGGCGCTGATAAAAATTACCGGAATATCGCGAGTTATAGCATCATTTTTGAGATGTTGACATACTTCGTAGCCATTCATTTCCGGCATCATGATATCGAGCAAAATCAAATCCGGCGGATTAGAATTGCAGGCTCTCAGAGCCATTTGCCCGTTAATGACGCAGCGCGGCACATAACCCCGCTGACTTAACATTGTAGACAAAAGACGCAGATTTTCTGGCGTATCATCTACTACTAAAATGTTGCCTAGTGAGGTTTTTTGTTCGTTATTATTCATGAGATTTTTTTGTTTCAGATTTAACTAAAGACAGTTGTGGATATTTAATTTTAAATTAAGTGATGGGAAATTTTGTTAGCTTTTCATTATAATAGACTACCTTCCCCTATTTGACGCTTTTTTTCTAACATTGCTTCTAATTTTTGAAATATCTCTATATCTTTAGGTCTGATTTCTAAGGCGATGGAGTACAATACTGTGGCTGCGTCAAGCCGATCGCTCTCGGCAAAATTTTGCGCTACTTCACAGTAAAATTCCAGAGGATATAGTGGCTGCTTTCCATGATGATAGTAGCTAGTTACTATGTCTGAATTTACCGGAGTTCTTTTTGTTAAAGCTTCGCCTAACTTTGTGTAAAGATTAGGGAGATTTTGGTCTAGTTGCAGCGCACCCAGGTAGGCGAAAACAGCATCGTTCCAGTTGTGGATTTCCCTCAAAGCATCACCTAAATTGTAATGAGACCAAGAAATATTTGGATTGAGTTGAATGGCGCGCTGGTAAGCGGTAGCTGCTGCTTTCCACTGTTTGGTTTTTAACAGGAGTTCTCCTAAATTATGGTAAGTCCAAGAGAATTCTGGATTGAGGGCGATCGCCCGCTGATAGGCAACTATTGCGTCGGGAAAATTTTCCATTTTAACTAAAGTCAAAGCTAAGTTATATTGAGACCAGAATAATTCTGAATTAAGAGCGAGGGCTGCTGTGTATGCAGCCAAGGCTTCCGACCATTTTTCTAGTTTTAAAAGAGCATCTCCCCATTTGTGAAATGCTATAAAAGAGTTGTGATATAATTCAGTAGCGCGCTGATAAGCGGTTGCGGATTCTGACCATTTTTCTAATTTGTCGCAGGCTTCACCGATGCTGTAGTAACCCGATGAACAATCGGGGTCAATTTCAACACTGGTGCGGTAGGCAATGACAGCTTCTTGCCATTTTTCTAATTTGAACAGAACGTTGCCTAAGTTATAATAATACGAAAAAGAGTTGGGATTCAAATCAATACTTTCCCGGTAGGCTGTGACCGCTTCATGCAACAGTCCCTTTGCTTGCAAAGCATTACCTAATTTATAATAAATCTCGGAAATTTCTGGTAATATTTTGATAGCTTGGCGGTAGTTAGCAATAGCTTCATCCCACTGTTGTAGCTGGGTAGCAGCGTCTGCTAATTTATAATAAGCTTCGCAACAACTGGGGTTTAAAATAAGAGTACGTTTGTAACAATTTATTGCTAATTCTGGTTTGTTTTGTGCGGATAAAGTATTGCCTAAATCGAGGTATTCTTCTGGTATTTCTACAGGTGTCAGCATGAGTGCTTGATACCAACAATTGGCGGCTTCCTCAGCTTTGCCAACTTGGGTAAATACGCGGCTTAAATTACGGTAAAATCCTGCAAAGTCTGGTTGTAGGGAGATGGCTGTTTGGTAACAGGCGATCGCCTCTTGCCATTGCTCCAAGGTAGCACAGAGAGTGCCGAGGTTGGCAAAAGCTTCGGCAAAATCGGGTTTGAGGGCGATCGCAACTTTGTACCAATACCTTGCGTCTTCTAGTTTACCCTGAGCTTGCAGCGCCTTCCCTAGGGTTTTGCAAGTCTCGGCGGAATTGGGATCGGATGCCAAAACTTGTTGACAAAGTGCGATCGCTTCGTCTAATTTCCCTAAAGCCAAATATATTTCTGCTTGTTGTTGAAAATCGAGGGCTACTATTTCTGAATTCACTTTTTGCATTCCTGTGGAGTAATAATTACCTGTCAAAGTATATGTTACAACTTACCTAAGTTAAAATTCAACCAAGTACATCTACTGACCGACAAAAGGCGATCGAAGTCTGCAACATTAATATAAACTAAATAATAATACATTAACAGGGAGATAAATAATGTCAAAGGCCAAGGGGACACCGGAAGTAAGCGTAATTATACCTGCATATAATGGCGATCGCTACATCGTGCAAGCTGTAGAAAGCGTCCTGAACCAAACCTATACAAACTGGGAAATTATCGTCATCGACGACGGTTCTCAAGATGAGACCCATCAAGTGTTACAGCCTTATTTTGACAGAATTCGCTACATTTATCAAGAAAACCAAGGAGTAGCGGCCGCCCGCAATAGAGGAATAAAAGAAGCCACAGGTAACTTAATTGCTTTTTTAGATCAAGATGACTTTTTTTTGCCAAATAAGTTAGCAGCACAGGTAGCACTATTTACCGCATCACCTTCCTTGGGGATTGTCCATAGCGGGTGGCACTTAGTTAACGAACAAGGAGAGATAATTTCAGATATCAAACCTTGGGAATATTTCCCCAAATTAGACCTAGAAACATGGATAGTACAAATGCCCGTACTTCCCAGCGCGATGATGTTTTCACGCAAATGGTTAGAAATTGCAGGGGGATTTAATTCAGAGTTTGATTCCGTAGATGATGCCGATTTAGTCATCCGTTTAGCTGTCTTAGGCTGCGAAGCTGCTTGGCTACCCCAGGTGACAGTCGGTTATCGCCAGCATGACAAAAATGTGTCAATAAAAAAAGCTCTCCAACAAGCAAATCTGTTTATTAAATTAAAACATAATTTCTTCAATAAACCAGATTTGCCACAGCCCATCCGCGATTTAAAAAATCCTGCTTTCTACGAAGCATTGACATGGATGGCATGGCAATTGTACTATAGCGGCTATCCCGTGGCCGCAGTTGAGTATTACCAAAAATCTTTGCCATATACTCCTTACTCTGCTACAAAAACCGTAATAGATTGGATAAATCGTCTAGCTTCTATTTCTAAAGCTTATGGATTTAGCCTCGATCTGCAATCTCTAAGAAACTTATCAGAATGGAAACAGTTAATGTCTAGCATACTACCAAAAAAAACAGTACGAGTCAGCGTCATTATCCCAGCATATAACTGCGATCGCTACATTGTCAGAGCCGTAGAAAGTGCCATAAACCAAACTTACCAAGACTGGGAAATTATTGTCATTGATGATGGATCTACCGACAATATTCGCCAAGTGTTAGAGCCTTACTACGATTCAATTCAGTACATATATCAAGCAAATCAAGGAGCAGCAATAGCTCGAAATCGAGCCTGCGAACTAGCCAAAGGAGAATTTTTAGCATTTCTAGATGGAGACGACTTTTTTCTGCCAGAAAAGCTGGAAAAACAAATTGCTTGTTTTGATGCCGACCCCTCTTTAGATATGGTACAAAATGGCTGGCTAATAGTCGATAAAAATGGCAAAGACCTCTATCCAGTTATGCCTTGGGAAGAATCGCCCAAATTAGATTTAGAAACCATAGTTTTGTACAAATTTGTCCGTCCCAGCGCCATAATGTTGCGGCGAGAATGGTGGGAACGCTTAGGGGGGTTTGACTCTCGCTTTCCGCCAACGGAAGATTTAGATTTTGTCTTACGTTTAGCGTTAAAAGGTTGCAAGTCAGTTTGGCTAAAAGAGATATTAACCTGCTATCGTCAGCACGAGACTAATCTCATGTCCGGTGGATTTAAAGTAATGCAAAATATGGAAATGGTGATGGAGCAATTTTTCGCTAGGCTAGACTTACCTCAGCACATTCGCGAATTGAAACGGGCGGAACGTTACAAGTGCTTAGTATGGATTGCGTGGCGGATGTATCGCGATGGATATTTAGCAGAGATGGTTGAGTGTTTGGAAAAATCTCTTCATTACACTCCTTATACTGGTAGTGAAACTGTTTTTAAATGGTTGGAAACTTTTAGGGTTTCTGCCCAAAGTAATGGCGACCCCTTTGATTCCTATGCCTTAACTAATTTAAAAGAATGGCAAGATATCGTAGTGCTAGCTGTTAATAATCCTTATCAATTTCAAGCTGCATCTAGTTCAATTTACCAGCCGCAAAAAGCGCGGATATTAATGTACGCTGAAGACCACGGAGTGGGAGGTTTAGCTCAGTTTAATCACTCTCTCATGTGTAAATTGGCGGCGGAAGGCTACCAAGTTGTTAGCGTGCAAAGTAAAACTGACAACCCTTTAATTGCTGAACAAAAACAGCTAGGTATAGAACATATTTGGCTAGAGTTTGACACGATGAAAGAGTTTTTGCGGATTGCTTATAACTTAGGAGATGCTAAAAAGATTTATGCCCTGGCTAAACCGGATTTAATTATATTTAGTGACGGCTGGCCAATCGCCAATTTTGCAGCCAAGCAAGTTGCTATTCAGGAAAACATACCGTACATAGTTACTCTGGGTTATGTCGATGGCACTTATCAAACTTTCAATCGTGGCGATCGAATTCCCTATTTTGATGCAGTCTCCTATCAGTACGAATTAGCCAAGGCCGCAGTAGCAGTTTCACAGGAAAACTTAAACTTGTTCAAAAGCCTTTTTAAAACGCCTCTAGAACGAGGAAAAGTTATCTATTACGGCAGACATAACATTTATTTTGAACCGCCAAATCTTTCAACTCGCCAACGCCTGCGTCAAGAACAAGGAATTCCTGAAGATGCGATCGTTTGTTTCACGGCGGCGAGATTGACTCCCATTAAAGGATTTCAGTATCAATTGCAGGCGATCGCCCAACTCAAACAACTTCCAATTTGGCCACAAATTTACTTTGTTTGGGCCGGTCCTGGGTCTACTACTCACGACAACATGGAGCCTGAATTAAGAGCCACTGCGAGCAAATTGGGAGTAGAGCAACAGGTTAAATTTTTAGGACAGCGCTGGGATATTGCTGATTGGCTCGATGCCAGCGATATCTTTATATTATGTTCTGAAGCAGAGGGAATGCCGCTAGCAATTATGGAAGCAATGGCGAAAGGATTACCCGTAATTGCCACAGCAGTCAGTGGTATTCCCGAAGAATTGGGAGACACGGGAAAGTTGCTGCCCGATCCTAAAATAAATCCTGAAGGAACAGTCAAAGAGTTGGTAGAAACGGTGGAAATCTGGGTAGGAAATCCCGAATTGCGACGAGTTGCAGGACAAGGGTGTAAAGCGCGAGCTGAACAACTATTTAAAGAAGAGCGGATGCTGGGAGAATATGTAGAAGTAATTGAACAGGTTCTGGCACCGGACGCTCAAAACAACAGTCTTTCTCTGAGTCCGAAAGTTCAAAAGCAGATACAGGAAGTGGATAAGCTGCTAAAATATTATCATTTAGTTTGGAAAGCTTGGGATGCTTGCGATCGCGGAAATAGGTCGGAGATGGTTAAGCATTTGCAATCTTCTTGGGAGTGTACGCCATTTTATACCACAGAAACTCTCTTGTATTGGGTGACTATTTTTGGGATTTTGTCTTCAGAAAAGGGTGCTAAATTTGATACTTGCGAGTTAATTAACTCAGGAGAGTGGCAACAATTGATGGAATCAATACAGGGTTTTGAAGTTGTGTCATCTGTTCTTTAAGGTCATCGGCGATTGAAATCGCTGCTACACCTACAAAGCTGAATCGGCGATTGAAATCGCTACTACACATACAAAGTCCGCCTCCGCGGACTAAAAAAAGAACATAAAAGATTATGCAATTTACATTCAAGTTCCCATCTCTTCATAAACTGCTGCCAATTTGTTTGGCTCTTGTCACTGTTTTGTTAATCGTCTACTTGGGACAGCAAAGAGCGATCGCCCAAATGCGATCGAACGTCACAGTAGATTTCGGACTCCCAGCAGCCACAATTTCCATGAGTGGCATCCTCCACGGAATCGACACCACCAAGCCCCCAAATAACTCGATTAAACCATTGCAGCCCAAACTTTGGCGGGCTGGGAGACTGGATATTTACGATCGCGTAATCGCCAGCGGAGCCGAGTTTCAACTATTAGTCAGCGACTTGTGGGGCTACGGCAGCAATCCCAAAGGTTGGCCCCATCAAAACTACCCCGCATGGGAAGCATTCATACGGCAATTAGCTCAACAAAATAAAGGCAAAAAAATTATTTGGGATGTCTGGAATGAACCAGATTTAAGAAATCCGTTTTGGAATGGAAGCAGAGAACAATTTTTTGAAACCTACAAAAGAGCTTACAAGATTCTGCGACAAGAATTAGGGCCATCAGCCATGATTGGCGGACCCAGTATTACTAACTACAATAAAGAATATCTCACTGCTTTTTTGGATTATTGCAAAGCGAACAAACTGGAAGTAAATTTCCTAGCTTGGCACGAACTTAATGACACTATGATTTCATTTGTTGACGACCACGTAATTGATGCTAAGCGCAATTTCCAACAAAGTGCCTCTTACAAAGAACTGAAATTGCAAAAGATTTATGTCAACGAGATTATCGGAGACTTAGCTCAGTATCAACCGGGGGAAATTTTAGGTTATTTTTATAACTTGGAATACGCAAAAGCCGACGGTGCTTGCAGAGCTTGTTGGGATACTAAAGGACCAAATAAAGTTAGCAATTGCTTCAACAATACTTTGAGTGGGATGGTAACTCCCAATACTTTTGAGCCGAGAGCTGCTTGGTGGACTTACAAAGCTTATGCTGACGGAGTTAATTCGCGGGTGCTGAGCAAATCGGATAACGATCGCGTTGTCGCTTTAGCCAGCAAGTCAAATCCTGAAGGTAAAGCACAGGTACTTTTGGGTTATTTCGATCGCAATTATTCCTCAGCCACAACCGTCACCTTAAATCTCAAAAATTTACCACAGCTAGGTATTCAAAGCGGTCAAAAAATCCGTCTCAAATTAGAAAAAATTCCCAACAATCAAGAAGGCGCAGTGCAAAAACTGGTTAGTGTCAAAGAAGAAACTGTATCGGTTGTTAAAAATGATTTGAGTTATGTCATTCCTAACTTCAATCTACATGAAGCTTATTTATTAACCGTTAGTAAATGATTGAGGGCGGGTACGATATCCCACCGGACAATAAAATTGATTGTTTGTGAATTGATATCAAATCCGGTAGCATCTGAATTATTCAGATCTCTATTCTCTCCCTCTGTGTCCTCTGTGTTCTCTGCGGTTAAATCATTCCTATGCAAAAGTCAACGATATGATTGTTTGTAGAACGGGCATATTGCCCGTTCTTTTATATAGGCAAGATGTCACTTTGAACACATTTATTGAGCGCGGATGTTAGAGTTTAACTGGCATTGCTCAAAGACTGTTGTACCGATTCCAACCATTCTGTGACTGTTTGATTTTCGCTGCTGGGATCGTAGTAACATCCTAATTCTTCCAGAATCAATGTTTCTAAATCTGGTTCTGCGATCGACATTTTTAGCAGTTGGTTAAGTTCTGCTAATACAGCTTCAATAGTTTCTGGCGATTCGCTATGGAGGTAATTTTCCACTACTTCGCTAGCATTGCTGGCTTCTAGTGGCCAGTCTTGATGAAAGTAAGAACTGAAAAATTGGGTTAATTCAGGAAATCGATCGTTCATAGGGGATAAGCTGTGAGAATAAAGTATCCGGGAGATAATTTGGTGCTGCGCTGGAGGACAATTTTCAGTCTAGATGTGGAACTTGCTTTGGAAACGCGGCGGGTGAGTGTAATGCCAATTATTCTGTGGGTATCATATTCGATTGTATAACGATTGCTTCGTTTTTTTACCCAGGAGTCGATCGCACTTTTCTTTTCTTCCATTGCTTCGGCAATCGCCGATTCAGCCACGGAACGATAGGTAAAGGAAGACGCGGCAGAAATTCTCTTATCCTTGGCTAGTCGCTGTGCTAGTTCCGCTTCTGTTTTACCAACGTGTTTCTCTAAAGTGTGTCCTCCGGCAGCTTCGTGAAAATCTAATCCCCCCCCCGGTATGTTGGGTGCAAAGGCTACGATGGTTTGTCCAGGTATGCTGGAGATATGCTGTGCAGAAACAGGAGTTATCGCCGACTGAAATAGGACAATTATTGAGGCAATACTGCACAGGATACCTAAAAATTTTTGCCCGCGAGCGAGTTGATTTTTCATTGTATTTCGTTTAATTTTTATTGTTAGTATAGCCTCCCGCAGTATTTCCGAGCAATAGACATCTTCACACAAGCTGGTCTTGAACAGGCAGGATGCCTGTTCTACAGTAATTATGGCCTAGGTCTATTAGTAATTTTTATTTAAATATATTTATTAAAATTAGGAAAATTTAAATTCTTTTTTTATCAATGAGTTTATAAAGATTAGATAAAGTTTAAAAAGTAATATTTATTTAAACTTATTCCGCGAAATAAATGATAAGTTAGTTGATTATCTTTAAAAAATTGAAAAAATGCAAGTAGTTATCCTAGCAGGTGGCCTTGGCACTCGTCTCAGAGAAGAAACAGAATTTCGCCCCAAACCCTTAGTTGATGTGGGCGGGTATCCGATTCTGTGGCACATCATGAAAATATATGCACACTACGGCTTCCATAACTTTCTGGTGTGCTTGGGCTATCGCGGCAACATGATTAAAGAATATTTCCTTAATTATGAAGCCATGAACAATGACTTTACTATCTGCTTAGGTCGCAAAAATACCATCACGTATCATGGGGAACATCGAGAACAAGATTTTAATGTTACCTTGGCTGAAACTGGCGCAGCAAGTATGACTGGAGGGCGGGTAAAACGGATTGAAAAATATATCGATCGCGATAATTTCATGGTGACATATGGGGATGGAGTTGCTGATGTAAATATTGAAGAACTACTCGCTTTCCACAAAGCTCACGGTAAACTGGCAACTGTGACTACGTTTCGCCCTATTTCTCGTTTTGGAATTTTAGATGTAGATAGTCAAGGGCGCGTACTCCAATTTGCTGAAAAACCGCAAATAGATGGCTGGATCAGCATTGGATATATGATATTTAATCGCCGGGTATTTGATTATTTGGGCGGAGATGATTGTATCTTAGAACAGGAGCCAATGCAGCGTTTGGCGGCCGAAGGAGAGTTGATGGCTTATCGCCATGAGGGCTTCTTTTTTGCGATGGATACTTATCGAGAATACAAGTACCTAAATGAACTTTGGGAATGTGGTGAAGCTCCTTGGAAAGTTTGGTAATAGGGAATGGGGAATGGGGAATGGGGCATATTGATAGCTGTCTCTCCTCCTCTCCCGGTAACTGATTATTGCTAATTAAACCAGCCCTAAAAAATAGAATACCGAGATTCCCCACTTCTTAAATAAGTCGGAAATCTAACAGTCCGAGCATTTTATGTTAATTAGATTAGATGGATTTTACAGATATTTTAAACAACACAGAAACCTACCTAAAAAACTGCGTTGCAGCCGATGCTGAAATGATCGACAGCGACTCGGAAGCGCTGAAAACAGCGCTGGTAGGATTGGAAGATAGATCGCTTTTAGCTTTGCGAGTTCCCCAAAAATGGGGCGGCGCAGATATCGATGCGCAAACTTTTTATGAATATCAGGAATTGACAGCGCGATATTCCGGCGCTTTAGGTTTTCTGCAAACTCAGCATCACAGTGCAACTGCCATGCTTGCTAACAGCGACAATGAACTGCTACAAAGTATATGTTTGCCTGCGATCGCCCTGGGAGAGTTGCGATTGGGTGTGGGATTTTCGCATTTAAGGCGATCGGGAAATCCCGCTGTCACTGCTACTCCTGCACAAAATGGCTATTTACTATCAGGTAAAGTTCCTTGGGTAACAGGTTTTGGATTATTTCAAAATTTTATTGTAGCTGCGTTATTGCCTGACGATCGCGCTGTATTCGGATTACTACCCTTGGAAAATATTGCATCAGCATCGGGCAAAATTTCCTGTAGCGAAATCATGCCCTTAATCGCCATGAGTTCCACTAATACTGTAACAGTAACTCTGACTAATTGGTGGTTGGATGAATCCCAAATAATTTCATTTCAACCAAAAGACTGGATTGTCAAAAACGACACTAAAAATATCCTAAATTTTGTCCCCGCTACTTTTGGATGTATTCGAGCCGGATTGGATATAATTCAAGCAGCAGGCGAGACTAAAAAAGCATCTTTTATAGTTAGTGCTTATGAAAAATTAGCCCACAAGCTCGATCGACTAAAACAGAATTTCCCACAATCTCAACATAGCTCGAAAGCAGAACAATTAGCCCTGCGAGCCCAAGCAATTGACTTAGCGGTGCGTTGCGGGCACGCGGCGGTAACAGTTTCCAGCGGTGCCGCTAATAGCCAAAAGCACCCAGCCGGGAGAGTTTATCGAGAAGCTTTGGTGTATACTGTTTCCGGGCAAACTAAGGATGTGATGGCTGCCACCCTCGATGAACTAATCAAATTTTAGATATTCGATATGAGTGACAAATTAAACTCAAATAACCTCAAAACCATCGCCTACAGCAAAATTGTAGATTTAACTCATTCAATTCACCCAAATATTCCCCTTTGGCCAGGAGATCCAGCCCCAGAATTTGAAACAGTTGCTCAAATAGAAACAGAGGGATATTTCCTGCGAAAATTCTCGATGGGCGAACACAGCGGGACTCACATGAATGCACCCAACAGCTTTGATTCAGGACGGGAAAGTATTGATAATTATCCGCCGCAGTCCCTAGTTGTGCCGGCAATTGCGATCGACATCCGCCGCCAAAGTCTTGCCAATCCAGATTATAATTTAACAATCGAGGATGTATTAAATTGGGAACAGGAACATGGATTGATAAAACCAGGATGCCTGATTATATTAGATACCGGATGGCAGGAAAAATGGGAAAATCAAGCAGCTTTTTTAAATCGAGATGGTGACGGGATTTGCCACTTTCCCGGATTTGGGAAAGCAGTAACTAAATTTTTGCTAACAGAAAGGTTAATAGCAGGAGTTGGTACCGATACTCACGGAGTAGATCCGGGACGAGATGAAAGTTTATCTGTCAATAAACAAGTTTTAGAGCATCAGGGAATCGTTCTAGAAAATTTGACAAATCTCGACCAGTTACCAGCAGCAGACAGCACTTTAGTTATAGGAATATTGCGACTTGTCGGAGGTTCCGGTTCCCCGGTATCCGTGTTAGCTTTTGTGCCTTGATGGTGTAAAATTAGATTGATAGAATTCCTGTAAAAAAATCAGATTAATGATTGAACTACCAAAGGACCTCAACGAGGCGATCGCCCAATCCCGCACAGCCACTTCTGCCGCTCTCTCCGACGGCAAAACTCTACTGCAAGTCGAATTAGTATTCCCAGAAATCGCCCTCCAAGCACAGTCCATCGCCGCACAATTCGTCCCAGAATTTGAAGAAATGTACTCCGGTGTCAAAGTCTTATTTCCCGATACCGGTGCAGCAGCCCTCGCCCGCCGCGACTGGGGACAAACAGAATTTAAAGTCACAGACTTGGGCAGCAGCCGCACCCCGGTTGAAGATAAAATAGAACCGGAAGACCAACTATTTCTGCTGGTGAATCCCGCAGCGATAGAAGTTCCTCAAGTCGAAAAATTGTACATAGCTGCGGGCGATCGCCCAGTAATTATACTCAACCCCCGGCTGGAAGACGTTGCCACCATAGGTATAGGCTATGCAGGACGCCAACTGCGCGATCGATTCTTGAACAAAATAGAATCCTGCTACTACATCAGATCTCTAGAAAGTGCAGTCCTATTCCGCTGTTACCCCCAATCCTGGCAAGTTTGGCTCTCAAAAAACGACGACTACGAACTAATTTCCGAAACCGCCCAAAAACCAGTCGGAGACGATTTAGATCGGATTTTAGCTAAAGCCTTGGGAATAGCAGATCCAGATAGCACCGCCCCCACCAAACCGTTAAAAAAGACAGGCTTCATGGCAGACTTACAGAGATTTCTCAAAGCTTTGACTCAGTAACAATGGGTAGTCAAAAACAGGGTTTGGGAGAGAATAGTCAATGACAAATTTAGTTTTCTGAATTTGCAAAACCTAACAAGTTTAACAGTAATAACTATCAAATCCGGTAGCATCGTCCTGTATTAATCTCTCTCTTCTCTTCCTTCGCGTACTTTGCGCCTTCGCGGTTAAATCACCAGACGATACAACCGGAATTGATATTATTCAGAATTCTATTCTCGGACTCTGCTTCCTCTGTGTTCTAGGTCCGGTTAAATCACCTGACAATGCAACCGGAAACCCAATTTAAATTGGTCATAAATCAGAATCCTTTCGAGCCAAACCTTGAATACTAACTTGCAAAATCGACAAACCCAAAATCAGCAAAAACAACACCAGCCCGATCGTACAAGCATAACCGATTTCCAAATCTTTAAAAGCCCGTTCATAAAGATAATAAACAACAGTCTTAGAATTATTACGAGGCCCGCCTTGAGTCATAATATAAACTTCTTCAAAAACCTTAGTAGCAGAAATAGCCGAAATTACCGCCACCAAAACTAGATAAGGCTTCATCAACGGCACTGTAATATCCCAATGCTTCCTCCAACCATCAGAACCATCAATAGCAGCCGCCTCGTAAAGTTCCGCCGGAATAGCTTGCAGCCCAGCCAAATAAATTACCATATAATAACCCAAGCCTTTCCAGATAGTAACTGTCATGACACTAAAGATTGCCAACTTCGGATTAGCCAGCCAAGAAACAGCAGGCAAACCGACCATTTGCCCCAACTGATTCAGCAGTCCATTTTCAGCAAACAGCCACTTCCAAGCAATCCCAGCGACAACCATGGAAATCACCGCAGGCGTGTAATATGCTGCTCTAAACCAGTTCATCCCCCGGAGTTTCTGATTGCACAAAATCGCCATTCCCAGTGGTAAAACAACCAATATAGGCACAACCCAGGTGAGATAGAGTAGGGTGTTGCTCATAGTTTGCCAAAAAATGCGATCGCCCGCCAACCTCTGAAAATTCTTCAACCCTACCCACTGTGGCGCTTGAGTTAAGTCATACTCATAACTGGTAAAACTCAAATAAAAAGCCTGCAACGCCGGCCACAAAACAGTCAAACTCAACACAAATAAAGCGGGAAACAAAAATAAATAAGGTATTAGGTTGCGTCGGAAAAAAGTCAAAAACATAATGGGAATTGGGCATCGGGAATGGGGCATCGGGAATGGGGCATCGGGAATGGGGCATCGGAAATACTCGTTCCCATTTAATTTCTTGTCCCCCCCTTGTTAAGGGGGGTTAGGGGGGATCTAGCCTTCAATACAAACAATGGTTATTTAACTCCAGAAAACAAACCTTTCCAATCACCAGGAGCATTGCCATTTTCCCCCTCTTTCACCTCAAAAGTAACATTACAAGCTTCTGGGAAATCCAAAGCTTCCACGCACAATTGGGCAATATCTTCCCGACTAACTTTACCCTTAATATTGTCACCCTGGTCAAAGATTAAAGCTTTACCCCCCGGCTCTTCCGTCAAAGCACAAGGTCTAATCACAGTATAAGGTATCCCGCTCGATCGCACAGAATCCTCCCCCTTCAACTTCCAAGTCAAAATTCCCCCCAACATATCATTCATTCTCACAGCAGGTGGCTCTTCCTCCAAATTAATTCCGGGGCGGCCTGGGCGCGTAACACCAGCAGAACTCACCATCACAAATCTGGGCAATTCTTGTTGAGAATAAGCTTTAACAGATTCTAATTGCAGTTGAAAACCACCCGGTGTAAATTTCGGGTTCAGCGCGCCATCATACTCAAACTTACTCAGCATTAACTGAAAAGAATAAATAGTCTGAGTATTTAACCTAGAGCCATCTTTCACAGTCTTAGCGCGGAAGACAGGAATCAGTTTTTCAAAGGGAATTGTGACAGTAATCCAGATATTGTAAACCGTATCAAAAGAATAGCAATAGCCAATGCCATCCCATTTCGCTTCGCTGCGAACAATCAGTTTATAGCGCTTACCATCACCTTTCACTCGCAATTGAATTCCACTAAATCCTGTTAAATCAAGAGCACTTTCAAAATTCCGAGTCCGCACCGAAGCAAACCCCCCAGAATTGGCCGTAGAAACATTGCCTGTGAATAAAGCTGTATTATCTATCAGTCGGATCGAACTTTCGCTGACTCCACCCATCACAATATCATCAAGTGCGCCCCAAGTTTCTTTCAAATCTTCAGTGGGTTTTGTGAAGTCAAAAATAGTTTTTTCTCCGGCTTTAATTAGCTGACTGCGAACAGCTTGCACTAAATTATTCACGCCTTTGTACTCGACTATTTCGGGAACATCTACCACTTCTGGCATATAAAATTTGATGCCTTGATAGTATTTTTCACGGTTTGGGGTGTCTCCTTCTACCGGTTGAACACGAGTGCCAGTACAGCAGATAACGGCTTCTACACCCTCAGTTACTAGCGGTGTTAAGGTTTCCGCTAGGGTGATATCTCCCTCGACTAATTCGACATTTTTACCCAGAATTTCTTGAGCTCTTTTGCTATCTCTCACCAGGGCGCGCACTCTGATTCCCTGCTGTTGCAGCCGCTTCACCACACGTTTACCAACACCACCAGTAGCACCGGCTACCAGTACCAGCTTGGGTTGGTCTTTTTTAGTGTTCCCACTGCTGCCAAATAGTTGTTGCAGCCAGCTAATGCTGCCAATGAAGGGAATGACACCGAAATAAGCCAAGGTTTTGACAAATCTGCCGGCATCCCATTGGGCGGTATTTTTTTCAGTCACAGTCGCTTCCTCAGAATTTGCTCAAATCTACTTAGCCATTTGTCTACTTTAATTTTAATCTAAACTGCACGCACATTTTGTGACTTCACCGCTGCACTTTATTCATAACTTGGCTCAAGGGAATCTCAACAATAAACTCCGCTCCATCTCCGGGGGCGGAAATGCAAGTCAGTTGGCCACCGTGTTTTTCTACTACAATTTCCTTGCCTATAGCCAAACCAATTCCCGCCCCTTTACCGACGGGTTTAGTAGTAAAAAAAGGCTCAAATATTTCTGGTAGCTGCAACGCCCATATTTTGCAGGTATTCTATGTGAATGGGAGAAACACTTCTCAAAACGCTGAAACTGAGGTCTAGGGGCTGGTTAGTAACAGGATTATTTGGTGAGACAATGGGGACTGGTTTGTAGTTAATATCTGGAATTAATCTCAGCCAATTTAACAAATAAAGTTTTCTGGCTTGTTTGGGTATATCTGAACTTGGGTAGTTTAATCCTAAAAAAGGACTCAGGGTTTCTGCTTTATGTTCGGCAATAATTGCGCCGTTATATTCACTATCAAATTTATATATCATTACTCTGTCAAATCCTGTAATCTTTCTAAATTCTGATACAGTAAGTTGACATAACTTATTTAAGTTCTTGGCGTTTTGAATCTGGCTTACAGTCGATCTAACTGAATGATAAAAGCTAAATACTGAGAGATTTTCTAGGGATTGGGCTAATTCTATCTCAATGATTAATACTCCTTCCCACCTGTGGAGGATGCAGTCAAATTCTAAAATTGTTTCTGCTTTTTTTACTGATATTTTAATAGGATTGATGGTTTTTAAGTTTTCATTCAGCAAACAGGCTTTTAGCTGCTCTAGCTGAGCTTGTTCTAAGAATAAACTCAAATTTTGACCGATCGCACTTTTAGCAGCAATTCCCAGTAACTCTTGCGTATTTTCACTGATTTGCAGTATTTCTAGTTCTGGTTCGCTTACAGCCATCAGTACCCCGTGGGGCTGAATCTGTCCCGATATATGAATTGGTTCTCTGTCGCAGTTGGTCAAGTCAACTTCTTCGAGTGGTAAGATTGTGCTTTGTCTATTCATTTTCTGTGTTTTCCGTTGTACAATGTAAAGAGGGTTGTAGGGATTTCTGCTTTAATCTCAAATCCGATTCTGAGCGCGCTCCTCCCGATGGACTAACTAGGGACACTTGAGCTTGTCACTACCGCAGACTATCGCTCTACCGCTCATCCTTGACTCCCGCATCAATGGGTAGAATATTAGCTGAAAGTCCTGTTCCTTGAGCAGCGTCAGTCTTTGCGACATTTGATCAGGTCGATGTCTCCTACAATTATAAATATTCTGTTTTAATTATTACAGTAATTGTTTCCATTACTCAACGGATATTAATTTTTTTCAATAATTCATCTGTTGACAGTTTACCAGCAGTATGAACTGGAGAGAAATATGTCTGGGGAGTGACCTGCGCGATCAAATATTAAGTTATGGTGAGGGTGCTAAGATAGGAAAGTCAAATCAAGTTAAGCTCTTGAAGTATATTCAACAGGTTCCCTAATTAGATTAATGCTCGACTTTAATACAGTGACCGAATTTTCTCATACCTACTGCGTAGCTATCTGTGCATTTTTAGTCCCAGCCAACTTGCTGATGACTTTGCAGACACTGATTTGGACAGGACTAAAGCGACCTCGAATTCAAGTGGGAGCCTCTGTACTTGTTGCTAGTATCTTCGCTATGACAATGATATTTCATGTTTTTAGTTGGTTCGCCATTGGGGTAGTAATGCCTCCCACGTACATCTTACTATTAATGGCAATCACTTGTCTGACAATCAACATCTGGGCGATCGCTCATCCTGGAAGTATCATCAAATTAATGGGAGTTTTGGTCTCAGTTGTTAGGGAAAATTTCCTCAAAAATAAATCAATGGGCTTAAGATTTGATCGACGACAAAATTTACAGTAACTCACAACTGAAAACTCTATGGCTCCTACAGTTTTGATTACAGGCGCTTCTCAAGGAAGTGGCAAAGCAACTGCACTTTTATTTGCCAGTTCAGGCTACGATGTTGTGATGACAGCTCGTCAGCCGGAAAGATTAGCAGCCGCCGCGGCGATGGTGGAACGTCAAGGCAATTCGGTGTTAGCTATTCCCGCAGATGTGGGCGATGTTCAACAAGTGCGATCGCTCGTTGAAAAAGCCCTCTCTTTTTATGGTAACATCGATGTGTTAGTCAACAATGCAGGCATCTGTTTAACCGGACCGATGGAGCAAACTACCACCGAAGATTGGCAGAAATTAATGAATACTAATTTTTGGGGATGTGTTAACACAATCCAAGAACTTTTGCCACATTTCTTATCCCGAAAAATTGGTACAATCGTTAATGTCGGTTCTATTGGTGGCAAAATGCCTTTGCCTCTAATGACTGCCTATTGTGCCAGCAAATATGCGTTGACAGGTTTAACCGACACCTTGCGATTGGAATTAGCACCTCAAGGAATTCAAGTTTGTGCCGTACATCCGGGCTTAATTAACAGTGATTTTTTAGAAAGAGCTCAGTTTCGCGATCGCCACGAACCAGCAGCCGAACTGCGTCGTCAGGAAATGAGCGAAATGCTGAAATCTAACTGGGCAAATCAGCCGGAAGATATTGCCAAGGCTATTTGGGATGCGGTGAAAAATAAGCGTTCTGAAGTCACCGTCGGCCCTGCATTTATAGCCGCCGAAGCCTATCGCCTATTCCCCGGTTTAATGCAGTGGGCAATGGCAAAGGAGAAATGATAGTGGTAGAGAAATGCCACTTATTTTAACAATCTAGTTTCTCTGATTGATAAATCATTGACAACTGTTATATACTGACTAAAACACCAGGAAATATCACCATGAAAATTCAAGCATTAGCCGTCAAAAAATCTGGTGGAATACTTGAAGAATATAGCTTCGATGTCGCATCACCAAAAGAACAGGAATGCCTGATAAAAGTGTTAAATTGTGGCATTTGTCACTCCGATATACACATGATTGACAACGATTGGGGTCAATCAAAATATCCCCTAGTTCCCGGTCACGAAGTCATCGGAGAAGTGGCGGAAATAGGGGCGCAAGTGACTCATTTAAAAGTAGGCGATCGCGTTGGTGTCGGCTGGCAAAGATCCTCATGTTTGCAGTGTCAGGACTGCTTGCGAGGCAACGAAAACCTCTGCGATAATAACCAAGGATTAATTGTCACAGGTCCAGGGGGTTTTGCTGACCATTTAATGATAGATTCCCGGTTTGCTTTTCCAATTCCCAAAGGCATCGATTCCAAAGCAGCAGGGCCGCTGCTGTGTGGCGGAATTACTGTTTATGCAGGTTTGCGGAATGCGGGCATGAGTTCCGGTCAAGAAATCGGCATTCTCGGTATCGGTGGTTTGGGACACATGGCCGTCCAATTTGCGAAAAAATTAGGCAATCGCGTCACCGTTTTTACTACTTCTACAGACAAAGCAGAATTTGCCGAACAGATGGGGGCAGACGAAGCTATTGTAGTAGGAAAAGGCGAAATTCCTCCATCCCCCAGCAATAAATTAAATATCTTATTGAGCACAGTTCCTGTTGCTTTAGATTGGGTTCCTTACATCGATCTTCTCGATTCTGATGGTACGCTGGCTTTTGTGGGAGTTCCCGACGCACCGCTGACTATTCCGTTATTTCCACTGCTGATGAAGCGTCGCCGAATTGTGGCTTCCCCAACAGGCGGTCGCGCTATGATTAATGATATGCTGTCACTTTCAGAGAAATTTGGGATTGAGCCGATTGTTGAAGTTTTTGCCATGACCCAAGCCAATGAAGCTATGCAGAAAGTGCGCGAAAATAAAGTACGTTACCGAGCAGTTTTAACTGTTAGTTAAAACTCATATCTTGCACGATTTTAAGAAACCTGTAGGGCTGGGCAATGCCCAGCCCCTACCCCCAGGAAGATTGTTTAAGCTATAATTCAAAGCACAGAACTAGCATTAATAAAACGACCAGTTAAATCTGCTGGTGTTACATTCAACACAGTCCCTAACAAAGCATTGGTAAAACCGAACCTAATATTAGTAGCTTCCACACGGCCATTACCATCGGGATCGAGGTCTCGCTGGGAGATACCACCCTTGGCTAACAAGCTAGTGCCACCTGCTACAGTGGCGGGATCGATCAGCAACAGTCTGGGGTCATTTAGGCTATAATTTACCTGTTCAAAAGAGATATTACTGGTGGTAAATGCCGTGCTAATTCCCAGGGAATCATTAAATTTATCAAAATCCACAATTACGGCATCAGGAACTTCAAAGCCCAGGATTTTTTGTCCGGCTTGATCGACTCTCAACACAAAAACATTGCTGCCTGCACCACCTTTGTAAACATCAACATCTCTGTCACCAATTAAAGTATCATTGCCATCACCACCAACTAACAAATCAATACCTTGACCCCCACGCAACAAATCATTTCCCACGCCACCATCCAGGAAATCACTATTTCTGTCCCCGGTGAGGAAATCATTGCCAATTTCTCCTAAAATATCGTCATCACCCTTACCACCATAAATAGAATCATTACCCGCACCACCTAAGAGACTGTCTTTGTCATCGTTGCCAAAAATTCGTTCGGCATCCGATGAACCTGTAACAGTATCATTCCCGCCCAGCAGCCAAACTCCCCCAGGAAAATTAGCAACTTGTCCCGGTGTAAGTGTAATATTTTCGGGAGAATTGTCTCCTACCAAACGAGGAATGCCGGAATTATCTGGTTTAAGTGCCATAGTTGTAAACTGATTGAGATGTAATATTGAATATGTTGCAATATTCTGATTCTACAGTCCGTAAGGATTGATTCTGGAAGAATCTGACACAATTTTTAACTATTGCATCTTCGCACCTGCCAGCCGAGAATATACTAGATTGAAATAAAAGTTAAACCTTAAGCTAATGCCAATTATCTTAGTTGAAGACTTGAGCAAAATTTATCCCATCGCCATTAAAGAACCGGGACTAAAAGGAACTCTCCAACACTTTTTTAAGCGCACTTACCGCAATGTGAAAGCCGTTGAGGGAGTTTCTTTCAGTATTGAACCGGGGGAAGTTGTGGGCTTTCTGGGGGCTAATGGCGCGGGCAAAACTACGACGCTGAAAATGCTGACTGGTTTAATTTATCCGTCTACTGGTACTGTGAAAGTGTGCGATCGCATTCCATTTCGCCGCCAAGCCGATTTTTTGCAAAAAATCACCTTAGTCATGGGGCAAAAACAGCAGCTAATCTGGGATTTGCCAGTGCTAGACTCTCTGAGAATCAATGCCGCTGTCTACGGAATCCCTGAGAAAGATTATCGACTGCGAGTGGGGGAACTGACGGAGATGTTATCCCTAGAAGGCAAGTTAAATCAGGCAGTGCGAAAGCTTTCTTTGGGTGAACGAATGAAAGCGGAATTGATGGCAGCATTGTTGCACCAACCGGAGGTATTATTTTTAGATGAACCGACGTTAGGCTTAGATATAAATGCGCAGTTTAGTGTGAGAAAATTCCTGGGAGAATATAACGAACGCTATCAAGCAACGGTGCTGTTGACGAGTCACTACATGGCAGACATTACTGCTTTGTGCAAGCGAGTTTTGTTAATCCATGAAGGGCAATTAATTTATGATGGTAATTTGGATGGATTGCTAGATAGATTTGCACCTTATCGACAAGTTCAGGTAGAATTAGCCAATCCCCTGTCTCAAGATCGTGCTGCTGCTTACGGGGAGGTAGAATCTATTGAAGGACAATCGGTGCGATTTTTGGTAAAAAGGGAGGAATTGATGGTGGGGGTAGCGAAGATGTTGGCGGAGTTGGAAGTGGTGGATTTGACTGTTACCGATCCGCCCATTGAAGAGGTAATTGGGAGAGTTTTTCGCACGGGAAAAGTGTAATATTTTTGAATAAGCTCATTCTCAATAACAGGCAAGATGTCTGTTCCACCATAGTTTTTGTGGAATGGGCTTCTAGCCCGTTGCTAAGATGGACAAATTAAATCTAAAATTGACATGAAAAAATTTATCAGAATTGCTAAAACTTTGCTAACTGCCTACTACGCTTATATGCTAGAATACCGAGCAGAATTGCTGTTGTGGGCGCTGTCGGGAGTTTTGCCGTTTATCTTGATGGGTGTGTGGATGCAGGCAGCCGAAACTGGTCAATTTGGGCTGAAGTCGATCGACTTTGCCCGTTACTTTTTAGCAGCTTTTATCGTCAGACAAACAAATGTTGTATGGGTAATTTGGGATTTTGAAAAACAAGTAGTACAAGGAACTTTATCTAATAAGTTGTTGCAGCCTCTCGATCCAGTATGGCATCACTTTGCCTCTCACGTTTCGGAAAGGTTTGCGAGGCTACCCTTTGTATTCGGATTAACCCTGATATTTTTTGCGCTTTACCCGCAGTCTTTTTGGTTGCCGAGTGCTGGCAGATTTTTGCTGTTTGTGCTAGTAATTGCATTGGCTTTTTGCCTGCGATTCCTGATTCAGTATACCTTTGCACTGTTTGCTTTTTGGTTAGAACGGGCCAGTGCGATCGAACAATTCTGGTTTTTAATTTATCTATTTCTCTCTGGACTGGTTGCGCCCCTAGAAGTGTTTCCTGCACCAGTACGCGAAGTAGTTTTGTGGACTCCTTTTCCTTATTTGATTCATTTTCCTGCTGCAATTTTAATTGGATTACCTGTTGATATAGGGCGCGGTTTGTTGGTAATGTTTGCTTGGGGTGCAGTGTTTTTTGTATGGAATCGGTGGCTATGGCGACAGGGTTTGAAACAATATTCGGGAATGGGAGCTTAAATAATAATTAAAATTTGGCAAAAAGTAAGCATAGTCACTGAAAAAAAAATATGATTTTTCCTATCAGAGATACATAGAGATGATATTATGCAAAAAATCAATATATCTTGTTCATAAATTGCATAACAATTAATATCCTGTATCTATAAATACAAACTTTTCGTCAAAATTCTTATATCAATAAAAGAAGGACTGATAGAAGCGATTAAATAGATTCTAATGACAGCCAAAAAAAACCTCGTTGTAATCGGCAATGGCATGGTAGGCCACAAATTCCTAGAGTTAATGGTCAACTCAGATGCTGGGAAATACTGGAATTTAATTACTTTCTGCGAAGAACCTCGCGTCGCCTACGATCGCGTCAATCTCAGCGGTTTTTTCTCTGGAAAAACAGCGGGAGATTTATCTCTAGTTGCACCAGGATTTTATCAAGAAAATGGCATTCAAATTCACATCGGCGACAAAGCAGTTGCGATTAATCGGGAACAAAAAACAGTCTCTTCAGCAAATGGTTTAGAAGTTCCCTACGACAAAATTGTTCTCGCCACTGGTTCCTATCCATTTGTGCCGCCTATTAAAGGTAAAGAGGCTGAGGGGACTTTTGTTTATCGGACAATTGATGACTTGGAGGCGATGTCAGATTACGCTAAAAATTGCCAGGTTGGCGTAGTCATCGGTGGCGGTTTATTGGGATTAGAATGTGCCAATGCTTTGCAAAATATGGGTTTGAAAACTCATGTAGTTGAGTTTGCACCGCGACTGATGCCTGTACAGGTTGATGATGCTGGTGGTGCAATTCTTCGCAACAAAATAGAAGAGTTGGGAGTTTCGGTTCATACCAATAAGTCTACTACTGAAATTGTCAGTGAAGATGGCAAAGTTACCACAATGCTGTTTGCTGATGGTTCGGAATTAGCCACAGATATGATCGTGTTTTCTGCCGGGATTCGCCCCCGCGATGAAATTGCCAGAGGTTGTGGCATTGAAGTGGGTGAACGGGGTGGTATTGTGATTAACGATCGGTGCCAAACTTCCGATGCTGATATTTATGCGATCGGGGAATGCGCGCTTTATGACAATCGGATTTACGGCTTAGTTGCTCCCGGTTATACAATGGCTGGAGTAGCAGCGAATATTTTAAGCAGTTTAGTAGATGACGGCGCAGATGCCGGTGCCACAAGCACTTTTACTGGTGCGGATATGTCCACAAAACTTAAACTTTTGGGGGTGGATGTTGCTAGTTTTGGAGATGCTTTTGCTAAGTCTCCCGATGCTAAGGAAATTGTTGTGGCTGACACCTTCCAAGGTGTTTACAAAAAATTAGTTTTGAATCAAGATGGGAGCAGAATTTTAGGTGGAATTCTCGTGGGAGATGCTTCTGCTTACGGCACTTTGTTGCAATTTATGCAAAATGAAATTGCTCTGCCTCCCCATCCTGAAGATTTGTTGATGCCGCCACGAGCAGGCGGAGTCCTTGCTGGTTTGGGAGTGGATAGTTTGCCGGATTCTGCTCAAATTTGTTCTTGCAATAATGTCAGCAAAGGGCAGATTTGTGATGCTATTCGCGATCGCAATTTAACTGATGTTGCCAGCGTCAAGAAATGCACCCAAGCTGGTACGGGCTGTGGGGGTTGCGTACCTCTGGTGACAGATATCTTCAAGTCAGAGATGAAAAAAGCTGGGGTTGCTGTCAAAAACAACCTCTGCGAGCATTTTGAATATTCTCGCCAAGAATTGTACCATTTAGTGCGCTCTCAGGGGATTAAAACTTTTGAAGAGGCGATCGCCAAACATGGCAAAGGCAAGGGCTGCGAAATTTGCAAACCTGCGGTTGCTTCCATGCTGGCTTCTACTTGGAACGAACATATTTTAGAGAAGTCTCATGTTGGTTTGCAAGATACAAATGATTACTTTTTGGCAAATATTCAACGCGATGGTACTTATTCCGTGGTGCCACGGGTTCCGGGTGGAGAAATTACTCCCGATAAGTTGATTGTTTTGGGGGAAGTTGCCAAGGAATTTGGACTTTATACTAAGATTACTGGCGCGCAACGGATCGATTTGTTTGGGGCGCGTGTGGATCAGTTGCCGCATATTTGGCATCGGTTAATTGATGCGGGATTTGAGTCGGGACACGCTTATGGTAAGGCTTTGCGGACTGTAAAATCTTGTGTGGGTAGCACTTGGTGTCGCTTTGGGGTGCAGGATTCTACGAGTTTGGCGATCGAGGTTGAATTGCGCTATCGTGGTTTGCGATCGCCCCACAAACTAAAATCTGCTGTCTCTGGTTGCACTCGCGAATGTGCGGAAGCTCAAAGCAAGGATTTTGGGATTATTGCCACTGAAAATGGTTGGAATTTGTACGTGTGTGGCAATGGTGGCATTAAGCCACAGCACGCGGTTTTGCTGGCGACGGATATCGATAAGGAAACTTTGATTAAGTATATCGATCGCTTTTTGATTCTCTATATCCGTACTGCTGATCGCCTGGAACGCACCGCTACATGGTTTAATAAACTTGAGGGCGGGATTGAATACTTGAAACAGGTAATTATTCAGGATTCTCTGGGTATTTGTGCTGAGTTAGAAGCGCAGATGGAGCATTTGGTGAATACTTATCAATGTGAGTGGAAAACCACGATTGAAGACCCTCACAAGGTGCAACGATTCCAGCATTTTGTAAATTCTGATTTGCCAGATCCGAGTATTGTTCGTGTTGCGGAAAGGGGACAAACACGGCCACCTTATGAACATGAAAAGGCTTTGGTTGGAGTTTCGGAATAAACCCTCCCCAGCCACTCTTGGCAACGACGGGGGGATTGCCCCTACAGGTGTTTCAGGAATTTGGGCAGTCACGGGGGGCTTCTCCTAGAAGAGATTGAAACACCCTTGCTATAACCCCACTTAATCAGGCAGGGCTGTTTCATTCTCAGGAAAATCAGGCTGTTGTAGGGGTAGTTCCCCCGTGGCTACCCTCCCACTAGATAGAAGTAAATTAACAGGAAAAAAACATGATTCAATCATTATCGGTTGCCGATACAGTCACAACTTGGGTAGATGTCTGTTCCCTGGAGGCGATCGCCCCGAATACAGGAGTTTGTGCTTTAGTAGCCGACAAACAAGTGGCGATTTTTCGAGTAGGAAATGGCGATGAACTTTATGCAATCAGCAATTACGATCCGTTTAGCAAGGCTTTTGTGTTGTCGCGGGGACTTGTGGGCGATCGCCACGGCATTCTGAAAGTAGCTTCTCCCATTTACAAGCACAACTTTAGCCTAACTACTGGACAATGTTTGGACGATGAAACGGTAAAAATTCCCACTTTTGTGGTTAAAGTTGTAGGCGATCGCGTACAAGTAGCTATTGCCTAGATTTTCCCCTGTGATTATTTGAGCCAAATCCGCCACCAGCTCAGACTTTTCTGAATGGTGGCGGATTTTGCATTAAAACGATGCCGAACCAGAGGTTTTACTATAAAATACAGGTAATTTGCTCAGTAAAACCCCTTAACTAATACCATTTCCAAAAACAATGCAACAGAAGCGACAGGATGTTGACTTGAGGCCACAAAGCCGACATAATTAACTGTAGCAATAGTTTATAGAATTGGGATAGCTTGGAAATACTGGTTAATTTTCTCTATGGGAATGCCGAAGCTAGAAAGTATAAATTTTACTTTAACTTCTTAAAACCTCAAAAAAACTAGAGATTTTAATCAGGTAACGGGGAGTAGATTTCTGATTTTAAAGACAAACAAGTTTCAGGGGGGAAAGCATCGGTATGTTACAAACCAAGATGGCAGATCAAAAATTCCAGACATCGACTGAGTTAATTAATCTACAATTAAACACAGCTAAACTGAGTTTATCGGAACTAAAATCCCAAGTTTTCGATCGTCACTGGCGACAGGAATCTTGGCATGAGATTTTGGTGGAAATAGCAGCCAGCCTCGACCCAGAAACCGCCAGCGAAATCCTAGAATATTTAACAGATAAAAACGGTCAGGAGCAAAAGTTTGTCAATTTATTTTTGGCAGCAAAATGTCTTTCAAGAATTCCGGGAAAAGTAAATAAAAAAACAGAAATTAAACTGTTAAAGGCTTTAAAAAAATTATCGCAATATGGCATGGGTTTCCTGATTCTTTATCAAACAGGCCAAGAATTGCAAGAAACATATCAAATTCGTTCCCAAGCGATCGCAGCGATCGCCACAACTTGGAAAAATGACCCCCAAACTTTGCCCTGGCTCAAAATACTCGCTCACTCCAACGACAGTGGCGAAATCCGAGCTACCGCCGTAAAAGCCCTAGCCCGCGGTTGGTCAGACAATCCAGAAATTTACCTGATGCTCAAAAAGTTAGCCACATCCGATCGCAGTTGGGCCGTGCGATCGACCGCAGTCACAGAAATCGCCCTTGCTTGGCCAGACTCCAACGATATCAGACCGCTGCTGACTACGCTGGTTCTGTCCGATCGCAGCCCCGCTGTCCGCACCTGTGCACTGTATATTTTGGCCGAGAAATGGCACGATCGAACCGACACCTTACTATTACTCAGAAGCATCGCTGACACCGACGAAAATTTGGGAGTCCAAGTCGCAGCTTGGCGAGCCATAGCCTCTGCTTGGCGATCGGTTTTAGGCACTTTTTCCCTACTCAAAAACCTCGCCCACACAGGAAGTTCTACTCTACGAACAGTAGCAGTGCAGGAGTTGGCATCCGGTTGGCCCACAGCGCCCGATGTTTGTCTGCTGCTAAAAACCCTAGCTTGTGAGGATAGCAGCAAAGAAGTGCGGATAGCGGCGATCGCAGAATTGGCGGCGCGCTGGCGGGATGAACCAGAGATTTATCCGCTGCTGAGAACTCTGGCGGAGTCCGACGAAAGTTCGGCAGTCCGACTCGCGGCAGTGCAAGCAGTGGCCTCTGGCTGGCGCGACAACCCCGCAACTCTACCTTTTTTGCAAAATCTAGCTAGGGGCGATCGTGATTCCGAACTGCGAGAAATAGCCCTACAACAGATAGCCGCAGGTTGGCCAGATAGCCCCGAAACCCTGCCCCTGCTGCAACAAATAGCTGATTCCGAAGATTACTGGACTGTGCGGGAGGTAGTGGTGGAAGCCGTGGCTGCACTACCCTCTGCGAGTCTGGAAGTGTTTGTCTGGTTGCAAAATCTCGCCCAGTCGGACAGACATCTCAACGTCCGAGAAACTGCTGTGAAACAAATAGCTTCTCGCTGGTCTTATTTAGGCGACACCCTACCTTTTTTGAAAAGCCTAGTGGACTCGGAGCAAGATTCTCACCTGCTGAGTGTGCTGGTGTGTGCGATCGTGGGCGGATGGCCAGAGGACTCGGAAACCTTACCTTGGCTGAAACTTCAGCTTGATTCTGGGGATGCGGTGGTTCGCCAAGCTGCGGTGCAAGAGTTGGCTCGCCACTGGCCGGACAATCCTGAAACTTGGATGCTGTTGGAGGCTAAAGCAGAGGGCGATGAGAGTCCGGCTGTCAGACAAATGGCTTTGCAAAAGTTAGCGCGCGGTGGGACAGATGAATCGCAGATTTTTCAGTGGCTCCAGATGAGAGCTCAACATGATGAAGATTCTCAGGTGCGGGCGATCGCCCTGGTAGAGTTGATGCGGGGATGGAAAGACTCGCCGGGAATGTTTGAGTTTTTGCGCGATCGGGCCCTGAGCGATCCCTACGGTCAAAAAGGTTCTTTTCCATACAATCCCAGGTTTACAGCTTTGGAAGCCATTCTCGAACATTATCCCGAAAATTCCGGTGTTTTGCCTTTGTTGCGATCGCTTGCAATTTCCGACACCGACGAGCAAGTCCGGGCCTTGGCCAGTCTCCGGCTCAAAAGTGAAGAATGGTAGACGGAAACAATCTTTTATCTCAAATCCGGGGCGTGAGTAACCCGGATTTAGCATGAGTAGTCCCCAACTTAAAAAGCTCAAAAAGCTCAAGTTGTTGGCTTGCTTTATGAGATTTGTAATAAATAAATTCCTTGCTAGTTTTACCTGCAACACCCTTGAGATCTAGTAAAGGCTTGAATGGCAAATAATCTCCGCAATCCCCTTCGCAAAATATAACTTCTCCCTTCCTATTCTTTGCCCACACTGCCAATTTATTGTAATCAATAAGTTTGCTACCATATCTATAACCTTTACCAGCATTTTCTTTATAGGGCGGGTCAATAAACCAAGTTGCTTCTATGTCAGGAGCTAGCGTATAATCTCCGCTAATAATTTTCCAATGCTTAACTTTGAAGAGATTTTCAGCCATATATCGTTTACTAACTGCCCAATTTCTAGCTAAAACAGGAGTTACTTTAATAGTCTTGTAATGAAAAGCCATTTTCGTAGCAGCATGAATAATGTGAAGTAACTCGGAACTCTTTTCACCAACTGCTAAATCAGGTAAGTTACTAATTTTTGATGGTGTCGCCTCATCGATCAACCACTGCCAAATTTTAGAAACTTCCTCATCTCTCTCAATCAGGATAACTTCCTTCTGCCAATAATTTCCATAGAGTGAATAAGCTGCTGAACCTGCAAACGGTTCTATAATTGCATCAAAGTTAGGACCAGGGTAATGTTTTGCTATTTGCTTTTTTCTGCCGTAGTAGTAGAACATTTACTATTTATTTAAGATTTAATATATTTGAAAATTATAGTAAAAAAATAAACGATTTTTCAAGATGTTTATTCATTCCCATAACAGTGCGATCGCCAACCGTACCGCTTCCCCCATCATCGAACAACGAACTCGATCCGATGCAGTTTTTTCCCAGTGCAGCAACTGTCCCCGAAAACCAGCATCTTGCTTCGCACGCTGAACTATCGCCTGACAAATCACTTTTTTCTGAATCTGTTCAGTCGGGATACCTTGCTGCTTCAAATAATCCAACAGTCGCTGTACGCTATCTGTGAATTTATCCGGTGTCTGAGACATCAAAATAAAAGAAATTTGGCGCACCATTTTTTGATAGATTTCTTGTCTTCTCTGCAACACATCCTGTGGCGGTGGTGGCGGTGGTGGCGGTGGCGGTGGTGGCGGTGGCGGTGATGACGTAGACTGCTCATCCCCATTGGTTTGGGCAACGGCCAAGTCTAGCAAACCCAAAATTGCAGTACCCTGAGCTAAAACCTTTTTCAACATATCTGGATAAAGCTCCAAAATGCGATCGCTCAAAATCTTGCCATTCACCAAACGATTCGCACTCAACCGCAATAAATGCTGCTCCTGTGCCGACTCAAAAAAATGAACATTCAACTTCAGTTCGTAACTCTCCAACTCCAGCCGTATCAACGTAAAAATCAAAGCATTCCAATTAGGAGATTCAGCAAAATAAACCTCAAAAATTGAACTTTCATCTTGATGGTGCTTCCCAAATTCTCCCAACTCAAAATCCCGATCCACCGGAAAACGATTACCCGGAACTTTCGCAGCATAATCAAACTGATTAAAAACATATCGGCAGTCAACCTTAGACAAATCAACATCTTGAACTTGCCAATTTTGAATACAACAACCAGTAAGCTGCGCCCCCTCCAGATTCGTCCGAATCAAACGGCACTCGATCAAAAAAGCATCTCTTAAATCCGCCTCCGCCAACATCGTATCCATCAAATAAGCACCACTCAAATCAGCCTTCCGCAAATCAGCATTACGCAAATTAGCTTCACTCAAATCAGCCCGCAGCAAATACACTTGTTGCAAGTTAGTTCGCAGCAAATGTGCCTTTTTAAAACTAGCCTTCAACAGATAAGCACCGGAAAAATTAGCTCTACTCAAATCAGCATTATCCAGCACCGCTTCCGTTAAATCAGCCCCAGCCAGGATAGCCCGGTGCAAGTCAGCTTCACTTAGATTAGCCGATCGCATTTGAGCACCATTGAGATCGGCTTCAATCAGATTTACACCCCTTAAGATTGCCGCTCGCAAATTCGCTTCAACCAAGTGAGCTTCCCGCAAATTAGCACCAGTTAAATTAGCACCAACAAGACTAGCGCGGTTGAGATTTGCCTCCATCAATTCCGCCCCAATTAACTTAGCCCCGTCGAGTTTAGCCCTTTCCAAATTAATTTGGTCTGATTTCACATAGCTCAAATCCGCCCCGCCCAAATCCGCCTCTTGTAGCACCACCCAATTCATGTCTGCACCTTCGAGACAACACAAACGCAAATCCGCTTTCGCAAAATTTGCGCCGCTCAAATTAGACTTACTCAGATTCGCCCCTGTGATTACCGCACTGCGGAGATCCGCGCGCCGTAAACAAGCCCCAATTAACTTAGCATTACTCAAATTTGACCAGCTTAAATTAGCACCAGTCAAATTAGCACCAGTCAGGTCTATTTCTTTCAGGTTGACACCGCTTAAACTAGCACCACTGAGGTCAATGTGAGCAAAGTTCCGCTCTCCCTGTTGATAGCGCTGTAAAAATTCATGTATTTGCATTCGGCAGATTTGTGGGCTAGCAATGAAGGCGTTGTATTACCAGCTTTACCAAAAAGCTGGGTTTAAAGCCCCGTCCTTAGAGGACGGCTTTAATTTAAGTGTAAAGATTTCTTGCAATCCGTAAGTTTATAGCCACAATTGCTCGTAAGCATGATAAAATCCTCCCATGATTGTACTAGAGTTCAAATTAAAAGGCAAGCCACAGCAATACCGGGTCATTGACGAAATGATTCGCACAGCTCAGTTTGTCCGAAACAAGGCTCTCAGATACTGGATCGACAATCAGGGAGTTAAATTATCAGACCTGTACAAACAATGCGCCATCATGGCGAAAGAGTTTGAATGGGCGGGTAAACTTAACTCAATGGCGCGTCAGGCTTCTGCCGAACGTGCCATTTTTGCTATTCAACGTTTCTTCGCTAATTGTAAAGCTAAAAAGCCAGGGAAAAAGGGATATCCGCAATTCAAAACGCATACCCGTTCCGTAGAATACAAGACATCAGGCTGGGCGCTTTCCACCGACAAAAGATCTCTGACTTTCACGGATGGTTTTGCTGCTGGGAAGTTTAAGTTAATTGGCTCTCGTGATTTGCATTTCTATGCGCCCAACGAAATCAAGCGAGTCAGAGTAATTCATCGTGCCGACGGTTACTATGCTCAGTTCTGTATCAACGTAGAACGAACAGAGGAATTAGTTCCTACGGGTAAAGCCATTGGCATAGATGTAGGGTTAAACCATTTCTTGACCGATAGCGATGGGGAAAAAGTCCCAAATCCCCGGCATCTTCGTCAAAGTGAAAGAGCTTTAAAACGGTTGCAGAAACGAGTTTCTCGGAAAAAGAAAGGTTCTGGCAATCGCAAGAAAGCCATCAATAAGTTAGGTAGAAAACACTTGAAGGTCAGCAGGCAGCGTAAAGACTTCGCCATCAAAACGGCGTTGTGCGTAGTGAAATCTAGCGATTTCGTAGCCCATGAAGACCTTCAAGTAAGAAACATGGTGAAGAACCACAAGCTTGCTAAATCAATTAGCTCAGCAGCATGGTCACAGTTTGCTCAATGGTTGCAATATTTTGGCAAAGTGTACGGTAAAACAGTGGTTGCTGTAGCGCCTCAATACACTTCCCAAGATTGTTCAAATTGTGGGAATCGCGTTCTCAAATCCCTGTCCGTTAGAACTCATGTTTGCAGTTGCGGTGCGGTATTAGACCGCGACCACAATGCAGCTTTGAATGTTTTGGCTAAAGGATTGAAACAGGCAGGAATTAATTTAAATACGGCGGGGCACGCCGGAATTAACGCTTGGGGACAGATCGACCTCTACTCGTTGGTGGTGACATCAACGGGCAAGTTGACTGGTTGAGCCAAGAATCCCCGCGCGTTCACGCGCCCGGAGTGTCAAAGAGCTAGTACCTAGCTAGCTATTAAACAGAAAGCTAAAGTCCAGCTAGGGAAACATCATGCAAAAATAGCAAACCTGAGAAAAAACACTCTGCATCAAATCACTACTTACTTATGCAAAAACCACGCAAGGATAGTAGTAGAAGATTTGAAGGTCAGTGGGATGCTAAAGAATCACAAGCTAGCGCAGGTAATAGCTGACTGTGGATTCCATGAATTCAAACGTCAGTTAGAATACAAGGCTAAAAAGTTTGGTTGTGAAATAATCATTGCTGATCGTTGGTTTCCGTCAACCAAAACCTGTTCAAATTGCGGACATATACAAGATATGCCACTAAAAGAAAGGACTTACAACTGTGGAAGTTGCGGTCATGGGATGGACAGGGATTTGAATGCAGCCATTAATTTATCGCGGTTGGCTAAACCGTGAAAGCTTGCCCAGGGATAGCCGCTCCCATGCTCCCAATGAAGCAAGAAGCAAATGTCTAGACTTGTCTAGGATTTGTCTAGCAGAAAGCGCTGCAATTCCTGCTGTAAATATTGGCACCATTTAGTCGCTAGAGGAATTTCTGTAAAGGGAACCTGGACAGCAGCAGCATCTTTAGTATCTTTTAACAAAAATTCTAGGAATATCGGACTTCCAGCACTAGGCGGATTTTCTAAATCTACCACAGAGCCGTTAACTAAAAGTTGCAGCGACTGCACATTTTTCAAGGAAAAAGTTTGCAAGTTCACAGGTCCACTGCGAGTAGGCTTTCCCCAGGTTAAACAATCTTCTTGCTGACCGAGTACAGCATAAATATCGTACTTTGCCCGATCGAACTTTTCGGCCCACACACGATAGGCTTCCAGTTTTTGATACTCGTTCCATCCAGCCCAAGCCAGAAAAATAAAAATTGCTAGCAGTGGCAGCCACATTAAACCTCTTTCCATATTAATTGATTGTTGATTGTTGATTGTTGATTATTGACTGTTGACGGTTGATTGTTGATTGTTGACTGTTGATTGTTGATTGTTGATTGTTGATTGTTGACTAACAACCTATTAAATTGGGATTAACCATAACCAATAACTATTAACCAATAACTATTAACCAATAACTATTAACTAATAACTATTAACTAATAACTATTAACTATTAAGGTGACGTGCTCTGCGGGGGGGGTGGCAGTTCAGGTGAGGGTGAGGGAAGCTCCGACGGAGTAGCAGAGGGACTTTCCGGCGGTGGCGGAACTTGACCCGGTACTGGTTCGGAATTTTGGAGGCTTCGCACCCACAAACCTAAACCACCGCAAACCAACACGATCGCCAACAGTCCCAGCAGCGGGAGCAAACGCTGCAATCCTGGTTGTTTTTGAGCCGGTTCCTCGGCGGGGGCAGTTTCTGGGTACAGCAACTGTTTGGAGGATTCGGAAAGTTGAGACTGAGGCTGTGTCTGAGGCATCGAGAGTGATTTCTTCAATGACACCGAACCCGACATGGGCTTTGACATCTGCAATGACACCGACGGCGACATCGGTGCTGACTCCTCAGTCGGTTGAAATAAGATCAATTTCTCCGGCGACATCCGACAGTGAGTCATGACTACAGAAGTGTTGTCATAACCGTTTTTCTCATTTCCCAGGTTAATCAGATACTCAACGGCCACCTCCAAAGACATTTCGCCCTTAAGTACCGCAGGGCCATAACTCTCCCAAGATTGCTCCACCCAGTCATTGTCGCTTAAACCGTCGGAACATAGCAGCAACAAACCTTCATCTTCCACAATAAATCGCTGAATCGTGGGTTGCAGGAAATCGCCGTCCCGCGTGCCCAAGGCTTGAGTCAGAGCTCCTGCATCGCTTCGCCTTTGACTTTCCCAATACAAACTATGTCCCAGTCGCACTTCCCTAGAAGCCACATCGTCATCCACAGTCAGCCGCTGGCAAGAATTTTCTGCGATCCAATAGGCGCGACTATCTCCCACATTCACCAAATAGAGCTCGTGGCCGTTATTCGATCGCACATCCTCCGAAACAACCTTAATTTTTTGAGGTAACTGGAGAGCCATCACCAAAGTTGTCCCCATCCGCTCCCGTAACTCCTTTCCCTGCTCGTTATTCTGAGCGGAAATCACATTATTGACAACTCTCACAATCTCTTGAAGTTGTTTTGTGACCATTGTCGGTATCATCAACTCATCTTGTTCAGCGATTTCTGCCATGAAATTTTGAATCAAAGCTTTCAGAGACTGCACCGCTAATTGACTGGCAACTTCTCCACCTTCGTGACCTCCAACCCCATCGCAAACTATGGTCAAATAAGGAAGCAATTTGTCACTTCCAGAAATTTTGCTAAATTTAAAATCCGCAGCATTCGGATAGCAACTATCTTCATTTTGAGAACGTTGAGGTCCGGTATCCGTCATACCAAACACATCTAAATGTAAAGGTAATTGGGCGGCTTGTTCTAACAGTAAATCATTGAGTTCGAGGACGATCGCCTCAAAATTCATGCTGCTGCGGCGCATAAACCGACAAATTTCTCCCAGTCTCGACTTTACCTGGGGTTGAGCCGATTCCACCAACCCAGACCACACATCTCCCAAATCCCGCAAAGTCGGCACAAAATTGCCCTGATGCAGTTCCAGCAACCGCACCCGCCAGCCTTCCACCCGTAAATTTTCCGGTACTAGCAAACTAGAAGCCACTCCCTGTTCCGATAATGGTGTCCACAGTTGCAGCATTTGCCAAAGCCAATAAACTTGTCGCACAGCGCTAGTTTTCGACCAAGCTTCTAAGATAGAAGGATATAGGCGACCAAAAGTGGTGATGGGTACATTTTCGAGCAAGAGTACATCGAAGGTTTGGGCTGCTTCTGCCAGTTGAAAAAAACCGTATACTTCAGGTATATGCAGCCTTTGGGGATATAAGTGGAGGTAAGGCATAATTGCATCCGGCAGTTCTTCTGGGACACTAGGAAGCAAATCGGGACGGCTATCGAGCCATATTTGGGGCGCGATCGCCAAATAGCGATCGCCGATCACCTTACCCTGCGGCACTTCCTCCACATCTGGTCCCACCGCCCACAAATGTCGATAAATTAGAGGTGTGGAGCAAGCTGCACAGTGCTGTCGCCCAAAGGTATTGCGGGGTTCGGGACAGGCAAGATTCGGGCAATAAATGGATTCGGAGAAAGTGTTCATCATATCGGGTAGTTTGTGTAAAAACATTCTGAAGATATATAGTTCCCTCGCCGCTTATAAAAACCTAGGGAAACCAGGGTAAGCTCTGCGGTATAAGCTTTAAACGTTCTTTCTTAGCGCTTACGCTTCCTCGGCATCGAGGTTGACCAAGAAACTCCAGTTAGAAACACTATTTTCTAGAAACTTGATTCACAGGCTTGGGAGTAAATTGCACGGCAATCACCCACTTTCCGTTTTTACGGTAGAAATGCCAGGTCTTAGCCCCGCATTCTGGTAGTCTATTTATGTTGCGATTGAAATCACCAACTTCGGAAGATACAGCTTTCCCGAATCGTGACTCTAAGCATTTGGGAACTCTAAAAGTTATTCTGCTCCCATTCCACTGGGAGACTTGATTGCCAAAAAACTCGTCTTTAGAGCCGACGACAAAAATATCACCGTGAGGGACGAAGACTTTGATTGGCTTGACTCTTAAGTGTTTTAGTCTATTCGTTAACAGGGTCAGTCTACGCTTTTTATTGTGTATTTGAAAGCGTAAACTCTGCCAATTGGTAGATTTGTATTGGAGCGAGCAAGCTATGGGAAAATTACAACCTGTCTTTGAATTATGCCATTTTTTATTGGCATAAAATTTACGGGCTAATGCCAACTTACGTTCGGCTTTCTTGAGCCATGCACTAATGGATTTAATCTTGATTTCAAGAGTCTTTATGTGTAAAACTCTGTGTTCTTTAGCGCCGGCTACACGACATGAGGCCGCACTAATTACGCCATTTGCATGGCGCTTATTGATGCTGTAGGTTTGCTGTAAGTGTGTGTTCCAGTCGGACTTGTTGCATTCTGTATTTAAAAGTAAGTGGTTGACTGTTTCAATACTTGCCGCCCTGAAAATTGGGGCGTAAGCTTCTAAGAACATCTCGAAATCTGTAAATCCAAGTTCGTTGAGTTCATCTGCTGGCGTGAGCAAGCCTTTACAATAAGTTAAGGTAGCCATTGATTCGACCTCTCAATGTGGTTGCATCCTAGTATATTAATCGCTTCGCGCAGGATTTGCAAGTTTTTCAATGAGTTTCTTTTATTTCCGAAACGTCGCTGGCGAGGTCTTTTTCAAAGGTTGCACCTTCTCTTTCGATCGAAATCACCAACGCTAATTAGTCTGTTGGTCAATTTACCGAGAATTTAGTAACTAAAACTTAGGCAAATCTAGGTAAAATGTCAACTGCTGTGAACCCCTATCACTTTCTTAATTCCTAGAAATTGTCATTTCCACCACGGTCGATCGGCTAAAATTGTAATCTAAGTTACTAAAACTGGTATTCAGGGCGATCGAAGGCTCAGTCTGGCGATCGCCCCATCAAGTTCATCCAGCTACCTCCAAAATCTAGCAACGATTGGAAATTCGCCAACCTTTACGGAGTTAGTCTTTCGCCATTCTGTAATCCTTTAATTCATCAATCAAAAATACTATTACCCCAACTCTTGTTATGCTGTGGAATCCTACGCTATTTTGGCTGATATCTGGGGCATTGCTCTGTTTAGCAGAACTATTTCTCCCCACTGCTTTTGTAGCTTTCATGATGGGACTTAGCGCCTTCGTCGTAGCTGCAATTTCTTTAGCTTTACATTACGTTAATTTACAAATATTCCTGTGGATGCTCTTTTCGGTAGTTTTTGTGCTAACTACCAGGCGTTTGATACCAAAAGGCAAGACAAGGGCGATCGAAGATGACAAAGAAGCCAAAACTTTAACAGAAATTCCCCCCGGAGAAGCGGGACGAGTAATTTATGAAGGCAATTCTTGGCGAGCACGTTGTGAAGATTGCGACACCGCTATTCCTCCTAACCAAAATGTAATTGTAGTCGGACGGAAAGGCACTACTCTGATAGTAGTTCCAGAAAATTTGCTGAATTCCTAAAAAAATGCCAAATGGTTCATGGTTCATGGGGAATCGGGAATGGGGAATGGGGAATTGGTAGTTGGGAATGGGGAATTGTTGATGCGGCAATCCCCCCCCTGCCCCCCCAAGGGGGGAAGGAATGGGGAATGAAAGTCAACACTCAAAAATTATGAGGAGTCCACTGTGGAACAATTGTTTTTGTTTGTATTTTTAGCATTAGGCGGCTCTGCCCTCGCAGGTTCCGTCAAGATTATCAATCAGGGTAATGAAGCCTTGGTAGAAACTCTCGGTAAATACAGTGGGAAGAAACTAGAACCGGGTTTGAATTTTGTAACTCCGTTTCTCGATCGAGTAGTTTACGAACAAACTATCCGCGAAAAAGTCTTAGACATTCCTCCCCAAGCTTGTATCACTCGCGACAACGTTTCCTTCACTGTGGATGCTGTGGTTTACTGGCGGATTGTGGACTTGGAAAAAGCCTGTTACAAAGTCGAAAATCTTCAGTCAGCAATGGTTAATATGGTTCTGACTCAAATTCGGGCGGAAATGGGTCAACTAGACCTTGAAGAAACCTTTACAGCTCGTTCTCAAATTAATGAAATCTTGCTCAGGGATTTAGACATTGTTACCGATCCTTGGGGAGTGAAAGTGACGCGGGTAGAATTGCGCGACATTATCCCTTCTAAAACTGTACAGGAATCCATGGAATTGCAGATGGCAGCCGATCGCCGTAAACGGGCGGCAATTCTGACATCGGAAGGGGAACGGGAGTCGGCAGTTAACAGCGCCAAAGGTAAAGCCGAAGCCCAAGTTTTGGATGCAGAAGCGCGCCAAAAAGCGACTATTTTGGAAGCAGAAGCTCAACAAAAGGCGATCGTCCTGAAAGCTCAAGCAGAACGCCAAAGTCAGGTTTTGAAAGCTCAAGCTACTTCTGAGGCTTTACAAATTATCGGTAAAACTCTACAAAACGATCCCAATGCTCGCGAAGCTTTACAATTTTTGTTAGCTCAAAACTATCTCGATATGGGCTTAAAAATTGGCAGCAGCGACAGCAGTAAGGTGATGTTTATGGACCCGCGGAGCATTCCCGCTACCCTGGAAGGAATGCGATCGATTGTTGGGGAAGGTAGTAGTAATGAGGTAAAAAAATAGTCTGAAAATTGATAGTTTGTAGTAGGTTTAACTGGTTCCCCGGAAGAGCCTGGGAACCAATGCCTAGAGGCTCTGCCTCGCTTTCCCCAGAAGAGCCTGGGAACCAATGCCTAGAGGCTCTGCCTCGCTTTCCCCGGAAGAGCCTGGGAACCAATGCCTAGAGGCTCTGCCTCGCTTCTTAGCACAAAAATTGGAGGCAGAGCCTCCGGATATGCGTTACCAGGCAGAGCCTGGGAACGAGTAATTGCCAATTACCAATTACCAAATTTAAGATTGTTGAGCGAGAGTACATCGATCGCACAATCCGAAAAATTCCAAAGTGTGATAATAAATCTTAAAAGAATGAGATTGCTGCAATTGGCTTTCTAAGTGGTGAACCGGACATTCATCGATCGGAATTGAGGCGCCACATTCCAGACAAGTTAAATGATGTTGATCTTGGTGGGCGGCACCGTAAAGAGACTCGCCACTAGCAAGAGTTCTGACGTGAACGAACCCCTCTCGCTTTAAACCGTCGAGGGAGCGATAAACGGTTGCTAAGCCCATGCTTTGGTCGCTGTTACGGAGTTCTAAGTATATATCCTGCGCTGAGAGCGATCGATTCAAGTGCTTGAGCAAGTGTAAAATACGCTCCTGACTACGGGTGCGGTTGGTTCTCATAATTTTTTTGTGTAATCTGCTGGAATCAAATCTATCGCTGTTTCTAGGCTAGCTTACTTGGGGGAAAGGGCGATCGAGCAATAGCCACCTAGTTGTAGGATAAAATAGCTCTAACTTTCGCATCACCTACACATTGCTGTGACTCAAAAATATTTTGCCCAAATTTATGTTACCCTCCGCCCTTCGGTTTTAGACCCCGCAGGCACTGCTGTTCAGTCTGGTTTGCAACACATGGGATACGACAATTTTGAGCGCGTGCGAATCGGGAAATACGTTGAAGTGACTCTGACTGCTGCTGGCGAGTCGGAGGCGCGCGAACAACTCGATCGCATTTGCGACCAACTTTTGGCCAATCCAGTGATTGAAAACTATTCCGTTGAATTGACTGAAGCTCCTGCGGTAGTGGAGACTGTGGGGGCTTAAAGTGCGATCGACCGTAGGGTATGTTTTTCAACCCGGAGACCCCCCTAGCCCCCCTTGGTAAGGGGGGGACAAGAGAGTTCTCAAAGTCTGCCTTAAAAAGCGGAGACAAGAGCATTCAAAGTCTCTGTTAAAAACACAAGAACTCGGAACACTCAAAGTCCCCCTTATTAAGGGGGATTTAGGGGGATCGAGACTTCGATACCAACCAAGGTACTATCTGTTTTCTATCTAATTTCGATCCCCCCTAGCCCCCCTTGGTAAGGGGGGGACAAGAGAGTTCTCAAAGTCTGCCTTAAAAAGCGGAGACAAGAGCATTCAAAGTCTCTGTTAAAAACACAAGAACTCGGAACACTCAAAGTCCCCCTTATTAAGGGGGATTTAGGGG
>NZ_JAHRFC010000013.1:0-77447 GCF_020883015.1 Microcoleus sp. CAWBG640 | reverse complement strand
ACACTCAAAGTCCCCCTTATTAAGGGGGATTTAGGGGGATCGAGACTTCGATACCAACCAAGGTACTATCTGTTTTCTATCTAATTTCGATCCCCCCTAGCCCCCCTTAATAAGGGGGGGACAAGAGAGTTCTCAAAGTCTGCCTTAAAAAGCGGAGACAAGAGCATTCAAAGTCTCTGTTAAAAACACAAGAACTCGGAACACTCAAAGTCCCCCTTATTAAGGGGGATTTAGGGGGATCGAGACTTCGATACCAACCAAGGTACTATCTGTTTTCTATCTAATTTCGATCCCCCCTAGCCCCCCTTAATAAGGGGGGGACAAGAGAGTTCTCAAAGTCTGCCTTAAAAAGCGGAGACAAGAGCATTCAAAGTCTCTGTTAAAAACACAAGAACTCGGAACACTCAAAGTCCCCCTTATTAAGGGGGATTTAGGGGGATCGAGACTTCGATACCAACCAAGGTACTATCTGTTTTCTATCTAATTTCGATCCCCCCTAGCCCCCCTTAATAAGGGGGGGACAAGAGTTTTCCTTCTTCCTTCTTCCCTCTTCCTTCTTTCTTCTTCCTTCTGCTTATGAAATTTGGAGTTATTGTTTTTCCTGGTTCAAATTGCGATCGCGATGTGGTGTGGGTAACTCAAGGGTTACTACACCAACCAACGCGGATGATTTGGCACGAAGATACCGATATTTCAGATATCGATATTATGGTAGTTCCCGGTGGTTTCAGTTACGGAGATTATTTGCGGTGCGGCGCGATCGCCCGTTTTTCTCCAGCGATGAAAGCGACTGCGGAACACGCCAACAAAGGCAAACTTGTACTGGGAATTTGCAACGGTTTTCAGGTGCTGACTGAAGCTGGTTTGCTCCCCGGTGCTCTGGTGCGAAATGCGGGCTTGAATTTTATTTGCGATCGCACTTCGTTGAAAGTCGAAGGCAGTAATACTCCTTGGACTTCCGCCTATACCTCCGGTGAAATCATCGATTTGCCCATCGCCCACGGAGAAGGCAACTATTATGCCGATGCCAATACTTTGGCAGAACTAGAAGAACACGATCAAGTGTTGTTTCGGTACTGCACAGAAGCGGGCGAAATTAACGATGCTGGGAATCCCAACGGTTCGTTAAATAATATTGCTGGAATTTGCAATCGGGCTGGCAATGTGTTAGGAATGATGCCACATCCAGAACGGGCATCCGATCCGATGTTGGGTGAGACTGATGGGATGAAATTATTTCAAGGGTTGCTGATGTCAACTGTGGCCGCAATTTTATAGTTGATATTGGGGATATTTGGTGTAGGGGCAAGTTCGCCGATCGAGTTTGTCACCTACAGATAATCTCGCTCCACCCGCCCCGCCCAACCGAGAATCGCGATCGACTTTTTATTCAACCAGAAATTCAATCAATTTCAGGTTTTTCTAGGACTTGCAAGGGCAACAGTTCCATATACCGAAATTCCTGACTGCTTCAATACTTGAATAGCCGATCGCACCGTAGTACCGCTAGTATAAATATCATCAACTAACAACACCCGATCGCCAGGAAGTCTGCGACGAAAATCCTTACCCAAAATTAAAGCATCCTTCATTTCGGCTTGCCGCTGTGCGATAGAAAGTTGAAATAGTGCCTCAGTATACTTGATCCGTTCTAAACCATGTCGCTGTAAAGGCAAACCCGTTAACTCGCAAAAACTTTCCGCCAAAAGTTCCGCTTGATTAAATCCCCGCTGTTTCAGCTTTTCCTTATGCAGTGGAATCGGTACAACGGTTAAATTATCAATAGCTAATTCGGGAAAATTTAGCCAAGCTTCCGCCATCCAGTAGCCCAGGGGTTTCGCTAACTCTGGACGATCGTTATATTTCAAAGCTGCGATCGCCCGTTTCAGAGCCCCGCCGTACTCCCCCCACACAAAAACAGCCTTCTGGGAATCCCAAAATGCACCAGGATCGGCTAATCGACAGCCTTGAAGTTGCTGGCGACAGTAGGGACACAAATCTGAGGTAGCTGGTCGCTGACAAAGAGGACAGTTAGACTTAAGAAATAAATTGAGAAAAGATTTGACGAATTTCGTCCATTTTCGATGGTTCATATTAAAATTGCAATAAGTGATTAATCGGGAAAAATTTGAATTTTCAATCAATTTCCTAGAAAGGCTAACAGCGTGGACAACTTCTACTGGCTAGACAAAATTAAACCATCAGACAGAGATGCCGTGGGAGAAAAAGCATTTTACTTAAGCTGTTTAATGCAAAAAAATCATCCCGTCATACCGGGTTTTGTTGTGCCTGCAAAAGCATTTTGGCAGTTTCTAGAGTCCATAGACTGGTTGGAACCGCTGTTTGCAGACTGGCCAAACTCTTCACTGCACTTGAATGTCGATGAACCAAAACAACTCCAAGCCATCGCCCGCAGCATTCGCCGACAAATCACCTCCACCAAACTGCCAGATTCCTTACTCTCCACCCTGGATGCGGCGGTTTCTCAACTAAACTGCAAAGCATTAATTTTTCGCCCTTCCCTGACTGCGCCAAATCCGAACACCGCCGGAATGCTGGAATCTCAAGCAGTGCGCGCCGAACCAGCAGCCATCGAGGCCGGACTCAAACGAGCTTGGGCTGAACTGTTCAGAGCCCAAAGACTATTTTACTGGCAACGGTGTGGCATGAATGTACAGGAAATTAATCCCGCAGTTTTGGTGCAGCCACTTTCTTGTGCGATCGCCGCCGGTGCGGTGGAAACTAACAGCAGTGAAGGCTGGGAAATCCAAGCCACCTGCGGTTTAGGAATGTCCCTCGCTAGGGGAGAAACCATCCCCGATTACTATCAAGTGCAACCGGAAACAGGCAAAATTACCATCCAGCGATTGGGTTACAAAACATTAGCTTATCATCTCAAAAGCGACGAAATCCAATCGGAAGAAAAATCATATATCGGAAAGGGGAACACTTTCCAAATTCCTAACTCTCTGTTTCCCCGACCAAATTCTGCTGGAAGTTGTTTGGATATTTATATATTAGGTGAAAAATTACAAAATGAATATGTATTAAATCAGCATTTGTTACTAAAGTTACTCGATATGAGCAAAAAAGCAAGGAGTGAATTCGATTTCGAGCTAATTTTAGAGTGGACGATGAATCAGTCGGCAGAATGTAACGAACCGGAGTTTTATTTTACTCAAGTTCGCCCCTTGAAAAACAAAACAGCCCCGCAAATATTGGAAAATCCGACCGCACAAACTAACCAAAATTTAATTGGCCTAGGCAGAAACCCTAGGCTACTCAAAGGCTTGGCAGCCAGATCGGGAAAAGTTAAAGCAATTGCCCAAGTTATGACTAATTCCCATGCAGAAAAATCGGAATTTGTAGCCGGGGGAATTTTGGTGGCACGGGAAATTTATCCCCATTGGCTACCTTGGCTCAAATTAGCTGCTGGGATTGTTTGCGAACAAGGAGGTATGACCGGTCATGGGGCGATTTTAGCTAGGGAGTTGGGTATCCCCGCTGTGGTGGGAGTTGTCGGTGCCACTCGCGCGATCGAGACTGGGGATTCGGTGTGGCTAGATGGTGACACCGGAGAAGTTTTTGCATCCGCTCAAATTGAGGGAATCGACCCTACAAACATCAGCAATTATGGAGAAATAGCCAATCATGCAGATTTGTCCATTACAGCAGCCAAAATGTCGATCGCCCATCACCAATTCCCGACAGCATCTCCATCCCATCTAGAACCAAAATCTCAGCCATCAGAATTACCTCAAAATGTTGTCAGCGCAGCAACAGCGACTCAACTGATGGTGAATGTCAGCCAAATGAGCTCCATCGAGCATCTCAGAAATCTGCCCATAGACGGCATTGGATTAGTGCGATCGGAATTAATGGCCATGGAAGCTTTGGAAGGTATAAATCCTCAAGTTTGGTTGCAAAATGGTCGGGAATCTGAATTTGTGCATCGCATGGCGACTCAGTTAAATTTATTTGCTGCCGCAGTCTTTCCCCGTCCCATATTTTATCGCTCCCTGGATTTACGGGAATCGGGAATCCACGGTAGTTTCAGTTATACCTTTGAACCAGAGTTATTTGATTGGGAATTAAAGGTACTAAAAACATCCTGGGATTCTGGCTATACAAATATTAATTTACTTTTGCCATTTCTGCGCTCTGTAGACGAGTTTAGCTTCTGCAAGCAGCGTTTAGAAACAGTTTGGCAACAGCGACCTGTTGAGTTTAAACTGTGGATTATGGCAGAGGTTCCTTCGGTTTTATTTTTATTGTCAGATTACGTGAAAGCAGGAGTTCAAGGGATTTCCATCGGCACCAATGATTTAAGCCAATTTATGTTAGGAGTTAACCGCAACTCGGCAGATATGGCTAGCGCTTTCAGTGGGCCCAATCAACCGATGATGAGGGCGATCGAACAATTAATCCTTCATGCTAAGGAGGCGGGAATTCCTTGCTCTATCTGTGGCGATGCTCCAGCTTTGTATCCAGAGATGATAGAATCCCTGGTACTGTGGGGGATTTCGTCGATTTCTGTGAATGCGGATGCTGTGGAACGGACTTGTAGGGCGATCGCCCGTGCTGAACAGCGTATCATCCTAGAAGCGGCGCGAGCGATCGTTAAAAATAATCATTAGATAGCTGCCAAAAGTCAGAATAACTGTTCCATAATAAATATGGTTGATGTCTATTAAAAATCATTAAAAAAAAATCCCTTTCAAAGTTAACATAATTGCCAATATTCCCATTAATGTCAAAGGTGGAACCACCACTTTGAAATACGACTATAGCGTCGATGCTCAGCAAAACATCGTGACAGTTAGAATCACCACATCCGACGGGCGGACTAGGCAAGACAGGTCAATCTATATTGATGAAAAAGGACGAGTTTATTCGTTCTAGTTTATAGGTGGGGGCGGGTTTATTAAGATTGTTATTTTTGGGCGATTATGGTTGGGCATCGCCCGCCCCTACAGCCATCGTAAAATGTTAGAGAAAATTTCTGGTAAAACATTGAATAAAATCCGTAGGGGCGGGTTCACCGATGAATTTTGCCACTCACAGATCATCTTCATAAACCCGCCCCCACCCAACTAATAACCCAGTTGTAGGTTGGTTTTCGTTCCACGGGCCCAACCTACAGATTAGCTCTAATGGTGGATCAAGTGCATTAAGCCTTCTACAGTAGGACCGATCGCGCCTGCTGAAACTTCACCAACGACTGTTTCGGCTGCGCAGTGACTAGCATGAAGGGTGTTTTCAATAGCCTGACTGGCTCCCTCCACTGCATCACCCCCGAATTGACCGTAAGCAGTCTCTTTGACCATTCCAGCTTGAATTTTTCTGTTGGTTTCTGTGGCATTCATGTCCCAACTTTTGATTGTTTGGACAATCTCTAACCCAGCCCAAATTAACATTCCGAGCAAAACCGCACCAATCAAATATTCCATAGTTTTCTAGAGGATTGAGGTTGGCTATATGTAAGCAGGTTTTTCTAATTTAACGCAGGGACTGAAAGCCAACAGGAGAGAAAATATTATCCTTGCAAAGCCGCCAACAGACATAATAATAATGCCTCCGTCCACTCCACTACAGCACCATAGGTATCACCAGTGTGACCGCCTAAACGGTGGTTAAACCAGGCTCCGGTCAAAATTCCGATCGCACTTCCCCCCAAAGCCATCCCCACCGCCAACAGCCACCGATCGCCCTGCAAGACAACTTGCAACACACTCAAACTCAGTAGCAGGAAGACTCCTGGGATAAAATCAAAAGGAGAATAAATCGATTCCTTGTGAAAAGCTCCCTTACCCTCGGCGCGGAGATAGGGATAGTGGGCGATCGCCACCAACTGGCCCCACCGCCCCCAACCAGCCACACCCATCAAAGCCAACCACCGATATTCATTCAAATCCGTCAGAGCAGCCGTTTTCAACAACAAGATTGCCACCGCAGCCATCGCCCCAAAGGCTCCTGTAACGCTGTCCCGCATCACCTCCAGCCGTCGCACGGGGTCTGGTACAGCCAGCCCGTCCGCCGCGTCCATAGCCCCGTCTAGGTGCAACCCCCCAGTCAGGGCAATACCCAAAACTACTACCAAGGCCGATCGAGTCAAAGCAGGCATCCCCAACAACTGCAATCCCAGATCCGCCAGTCCCAGCATCCCCCCAACCAACAGCCCGATTGCTGGTGCAAAGCGAGCAATACCCCGAAACTCCAAAGTCCAAGAAATCGGCACCGGCAAACAAGTATAAAAAGCGACCGCAGCAGCTAGTGCAGCCCCCAGATTCCGGAAAAAGTCGATCGTTGAACGAACCAACTGATTGTGCACCATAAAATAGAAATTTTTTCGCATTGTATGGAGTTGTGAATCCATTAGCGTATGCCAGAATTGGATCGGTAACACCCTTAGTTCCTTCGATCAGGCATTCATCCTGGCGACAGCTCTTTTCTTTAGAAAACTGCTACCGACAGCGCACCCGAAGAACTGCATCTACTGAAACTTAACTCAAGACAAGCGTTTCCTTTGTAGGAAAATCTAGTTAATTCTGTGATTTCCGACCAGGGGAACATACTACAACAGAGGCTTTTGCTCCATGAGTAATGACCAATTAAACAACAGGGTGGCTGCTCCTTGCATCATCGATACAGGCATTGTCGTCAACAAGCGCGATATCCAAAGATTGCTCTTCGATTTAGGACGTGTCCGCTACCTACATATGCAGGACGGCAAGATTTACAGTCAAGGCGAAGGGTATGTCCGGGAAGTGTTCGTTAACCCCAATCGCTCTACTCTGATTGCCAACCGGGCTATTTATTTGAATGTTGATAGTTTTGATTATCTGGAACTGAAAAACTCCAAGGAAGAAGGTGCTTATTTTGACCTGATTCAAGAGGGACGACAGTTGCGGTTAATTCCTCTCTCCAATCCTTTGCAAGAGCAACTCAGCCGGAATTTAAATGCTGCTGCTTTAGATGCAGTCGTGGATCAGGTACTCTCAGGGAGCTGGGATTATCAATTAGATGAAGACGATTCGCCGTTTTAAAGGATCGTTGGCTAAGGCTAGGGTCAAAATTAGTTCGACTAAAGCTCAAGAACGTTTAAAATTGTTCCGATGCCCAATGCCCAACGCCCAATGCTCCATTCCTAATGTCCGAAAAATTTTCTTTTCAATCTCTTGCCCATTGCAGCCATACCCAAGCGCGTGCGGGAGTGTTTGTCACTCCCCACGGTGTGGTAGAAACGCCTAAGTTTATGCCCGTGGGTACCCTGGCTAATGTCAAAACTCTGACGCCTGCACATCTTAAAGATGCTGGCTCTCAAATGGTTTTGGCTAATACTTATCACTTGCACATACAGCCGGGGGAAGATATTGTTGCCGGAGCTGGTGGATTGCATAAATTCATGGCTTGGTCCGGGCCGATTCTGACCGATTCGGGTGGCTTTCAGGTGTTTAGCTTGAGCCAAATGCGTACTATTTCTGATGAGGGGGTGACTTTTCGTTCCCCCCGCGATGGTCGTATGATTAATTTGACACCGGAGCGATCGATCCAAATCCAAAATGAGTTGGGTGCGGATGTGATTATGGCCTTTGATGAGTGTCCCCCTTATCCAGCGACGCGACAGGAGGTGGAAGGGGCGACAGACAGGACTTATCGCTGGCTCAAGCGCTGCATTGCTGCTCACTCGCGCCCAGATCAAGCTTTGTTTGGGATTGTGCAGGGGGGTGTTTACCCGGATTTGCGATCGCGATCGGCAAACCAATTAGTAGATTTAGATTTACCCGGTTATGCGATCGGCGGTGTCAGCGTCGGGGAATCGGGGGATTTGATCGCAGAAATTGTGAAAGTCACAGCACCCCTGTTGCCGGCAAATAAGCCACGTTATTTGATGGGGATTGGGACTTATCGCGAAATGGCTGTGGCGGTGGCCAATGGCGTAGATATGTTTGACTGCGTGATTCCGACTCGGCTGGCCCGCCACGGGACGGCTTTTGTTGGGGGGGGACGTTTGAATTTGAAAAATTCTCGGTTCCGGGAGGATTTTTCTCCGCTGGATGAGTCTTGTCCTTGTTATACTTGCCAAAATTTCAGTCGGGCTTATTTGGCACATTTGGCACGGGCTAACGAAGTGCTGGGATATACTTTACTGGCGATTCACAACGTGACTGAGTTGATTCGCTTTACCGGGAGGATGCGGGAGGCGATTTTGGCCGATCGCTTTACAGAGGAGTTTGCTCACTGGCTGACACCTACGGTCGATCGAACATGATTGCCTTTGCTTAAGATATGCGACAATTATGAAAAATCTGTTGGATAGGTAGGTTGATTCATGGAAGCTGCATTACTTTTAGCCAAGCTGCCCGAAGCTTATGCGATCTTTGACCCTTTGATTAATGTTTTGCCGGTGATTCCTGTGTTTTTCTTGTTGCTGGCTTTTGTTTGGCAAGCGGCTGTCGGATTCAGATAATTCTGGTTTTATTAAAAGCAGGGGCAATTCCCCAATTGTCCCTGCTTTTAGTGTTGAGTTTTTCGGTTGCTCTGGAATTATTTAAAGGCACAGACCGCTCCAGAGCGCAGAGAAAGAGTCTAGAGGGATGAATGCTATGTTTAGCCGCCGATCGCCTTTTGGAATGCGGGTCTTTCTGAAATTCGCTTCATATAGTCTAAAACCGCCGGATAAGCGCTGAGGTCTAGTTTTAGCATCATGGGAATGTAGTTTAAAATCGATCCCACTGCGGCGTCGGCGACACCGAATTCATCGCCCATCAAAAACTGCTGTTTCTCGAAGATGTGATTAAGGGGTGTTAACAATTTGGGAGTTTCGCGATCGCGACTTGCTTCCACAAATATTCCCGGTCCTAGGGTAGCGTTAGCAAAGAGTACCCACTGCACGACTTGAGCTTGTTGCTCCAAATTCTTCGGCATTTTACCATATTTTTGAGCTAAATAGAGCAGAATTGCCCCAGATTCCCAAAGTTTAAAATCTCCATCGGCGATCGCGGGTACTTTGCCCATGGGGTTAATTTCGAGAAAATCTGGCTCCAAGTGTGCTCCTGCTTGCATATCCAGCATCACGAATTCATAGGGCGCGCCTATTTCTTCCAGATACCACTTGATAATTGAGGCCCTGCTGCGAGCTCCACCGTAAAGTTTCAGCACCGTTTTTTTCCTTTAACGAAATCTGATTTATTTTAGCATTTGTTATTGGTTATTTGTTATTGGTGTCGCTAATAACTAATAACCAATAACTGGCAATTCCGTCAAGTGTACAAATAAGATTCTGCTACCAATAAAAATTAAAATTGCTCCGCCCAACATCTCTATTTTATTTGCAAACAAATTTCCACACTTGTGTCCAATAAACACACCAGCAAACGCCAAAAAGAAAGTAATGAATCCTATGGCAGTCACCGCAGGAGCAATAGAATCTTTCAGAACAGCAAAGCCAATCCCCACGGCTAAAGCATCTATACTTGTCGCCACCGATAGTCCGATTAAAGTACCCGTATCCAGGGGATTAAATTTCTTTTCTTCTCCGTCATTTTGTAGAGATTCATAAATCATTCTACCGCCAATGAAACTCAACAAGCCGAAAGCTATCCAATGGTCTACTGCCGAAATTAAAAAGCTGAAACTCAGACCAATAAACCATCCGATTACTGGCATCAAAGCTTGAAAACCACCGAAAAATAAAGCAATTTTTAAAGCTTTATTGACTTTCATGTGTTTAATTGCTAAACCGCTGGAAACTGACACAGCAAAAGCATCTGCTGCTAGTCCCAAGGAAAGTAAGACGGTAGTGGCTACATCCATTTCTGTAATTTTTTTATCTGATGGGTAAACTATTAGACTTATCCATAACAGCAAGTCTTCAACACGCAGGCGATGCGTGGTCCACAATAATTATGGGAGAGGTCTCTTGCTCTTAGTCTTTAAGTTTACACTAAGTTATCGTTAAGTTAGATATTTATCATAATCACTTCATTTTTAAATCATATTTTTTTCATAATTGGCTGGTTTGAAAAATGTCGTACTAAGCTGTATTATAGGAAGACTTATCAACTAGCAGAATTGATGATGCCCGAATCTAAACCATATCAGCCACTGCTACTGAGATTACTGCACGGGGTTAACGCTGCGATCGCCTTGGGAGCAATCATCACGGCCTTCTGGGTGTACAACACCTATGACGGGCGGTTCGGCAAAGTACCACTACCTCAAATTCCAGATATTATCGGCATTCATGGGACTTTTGGTAAGCTGTTAATTTTAGGGATCGTGCCCGGTTTTGCTTTATACAGTTTCCACAGAGGTCAAAAACGCTTGATACAGCCGGATTCTTTGGGGAAATTGACACAATTCGGAAAACCAATTTGGTGGTACACTTTGCATCGGATTGTGAATACGCTGATGTTGGTGGCCCTGAGTTTATCGATCGCCTCTGGGAGTATGGTTAAGGAAGAATGGCTACCGGCAGGAGAATTGACACAGGTTTGGTATTATTTGCACGCTTCTGGATGGATCGTATTAGTATTGTGTCTGGCAATGCACTTGTTGATGAGTGCCAAGGTGGGGGGATTACCATTAATTTTGTCGATGTTTGATTTTAAAAACCAGAAGGATAGCTAAACCCCGATCGCATTTTACTTTTAATTAGAGCAACCAATCTTATGCCCATTATGCCCAAAAATACGATCCTAATCTTGGTGGAAATTGTGGTGATGGGAGGTTGGCTGTTTGCATTGGTTGCACCGTTGTTATTTCCCTAAACCGAAATTTAACGGCTAACACCAAATCAGGGTTATAGGATTGGTAATTCCACCACAAAATCCACACCACCTGCATTTTGAGACTCGAAGGGAAATTCAAACGGAGATTCCACCCAAAGACGCCCGCCGTGAACTTCAGCAATAATTTTATTGCCCAGGGACAGCCCCAAGCCTGTAAATTCGGTAACAGACTTAGTAGTGAAAAAAGGGTCAAAGATTCGGCGCTGAATTTCGGGCGGAATGCTGGGGCCGTTGTTGGCGATCGATACCGCAATAAATCTGCCTTCGGGATACTCGACTACCTCGGTTTTAATGCTAATAATTTGCTCTTGATTATCGCTCGTATTTAGAGCATCAATAGCATTGCTGATTATACTGGCAAAAACTTGATTTATTTGACCACCATAACACAGCACCAACGGGATATTATTGTACTCCTTAACTATAGATATTTTGTTGTCCAGACGATAGGCAAACAATACTAGAATATCGTCGATTGCTTCCTGTAAATTGATGTATATTTTGTCGGAGTCGTTAGGGGTAGCAAATTTCTGTAAAGCCAAGATAGTGTCGCGAATGCGTCCCGAACCTATTTTTAAGGTATTGATAATTTTTGGCAAATCTTGGCTAACAAAATCTAAGTCTATTTTTTCTTTTTCTTCCTCGATTTCTCGCACTGATTCTGGATATTTTTTGGAATATATTTGAATGATTCTGAACAAATCTTGCAGATAATCATTGATGTGGATCAAGTGGCCATAAATAAAGTTAATTGGGTTGTTAATTTCCCGCGCAATTCCGGCAGTTAGTTTGCCTAAAATTGTGATTTTTTCCCTTTGCACCAAGTGTGCTTCGGTTCTTCTGAGTTTGGCTAATACTTCTTCCAATAGCTTGAGTTGTTCTTGAATTTGTCCCTGGCGTTGAGATTGGGAAATTGCGATCGCCAGAGAGTCTGCAATTGCTTCCAAAACTTCCACCTCGTCGGGAGTACCAAACTGCGACTGACTACAAGCGAAAAGATACCCCAGGCGATTAGTTTGGGTGAGCACAGGTACTGCTGCGTACTGACTGTTTTTGAGTCTCAGGTGCTGGGATTCCTGAGATACTAAAGTATCGATATCTGTGACTTTCCTCAGCGTTATGGACTCCCCACGGTGGAGTCTGGCTGCTAAATCTCCAGAGGGCCCGGATTCAGCACCAAATACTCCCAGTCGCGATGATAAACCTTCTCGGTAATATTCCGAGCAGAATTCTAACCTGTCTTTTCGGGGATCGTACCAGCCGAAAATTGTGCGATCGAGATCTAGTATACTTCCGAGTTCCTCTACGGTGGTTTGTAGGATGCGATCGACATCCAAGGAAGCGCGAGTGCGACTTGTCAAGCGATGGAGGAGAGCTTCTGTGTGAGTGCGGAGGCGATCTTTTACAAACAATTTTAGTGCCACAACTGCTGCCATAATAGCTATGACTAAAAGTGCGGTGGTGACGGCTGCTAATATATTTAATGGGTACAGTTGTTTGTCGAGGTTTTCTTGGGGAATTACTAGGGCGATCGACCATTCCGCCTGTTCTAAAGGAAGATAAACTACGTAAACTTTAGCATCGTTAATTTTAGTCAGGGAAATGCCAGTTTTTTGATAAACCATGTCTCGGACTAGGCTCACCAAATTAGCATCTTTGGAGTCTAATAAACTGCTAGCAGGGAAGTCTGTATTTCCGACTAATTTGGCATCAGGATGAACAATCGGTACTCCTTGAGAATTGAGGACAAAAGCGTAGGTTCCGGCTCCATATTCCAGCTTTCCTACTACTTGGGCTAATCGTTGAATTTTGATGACACCATTCATAACTCCGATCGGCTTTTGAATGGTGCGAGAAGTGGGATCGCCTACCTTTGGCCGCACCGGAGCAGAAATGGGAATAATTTGTTGTTTTAGCGTGCGAGAAATAGTAGGATCGGAAACGTATACTTCCCCAGCCATGGCTTTTTGAAAGTGTCGGCGATCGCTGACATTAGGTGCTGCTCTCCCGACTTTTGTAGTGAAGTAAGAACCATCCGGCTCAATTAACGCAAAATGCTCAAATTCTGGCAGTCGATTTACTTCAGATTTTAAATAGGGTTCTGCCACCAACCAATTCATTGAACGAACGGGGGGAGTGTTAGCAAGAATTTCGATTTCAGCTTTTCTAGTTTCTATCCACCGATCGATTTTATTACTCCGATTTCTTACTTCTAACAAAGCATTTTGCTCTAAATTTTTGATAATTAAGCGTCTGACACTTTGATAACTCATATAACCAGCGATACTGGCTGCTATAGTCCCCCCTAATATTAGCAGCGCTGCGATGTATCGAAGACGGTATCCACGGCTAAATCGTGCTGGTAATAGTCTAGTTAATTTCCAGCACTGCTCTTTCGCAAAGCTTCGCATAGTTTGACCAATTTGTAAGATTGAAATCTTAGCTCACCTGCGATGCACCCTGAGCCTGCAAGCAGTTTGACACTACTAGCATTTAATAATTGCGGGTTGAAATTTTCCCCCGCTGGTAAGCTCACCCTGTTAAACAGGAATTATACCATTTTATATTTTATATTTTAAATTTTATATTAGAAAATCCTAGTTGATAGGTGTTTTTTTTGCCGTTAAAAAGATGCAACGAATCAGATGACAAGTCATATCAATTCCGGTTGTATCGGAATGATTTAACCGCGAAGGCGCGAAGTACGCGAAGCAAGAGAAGAGAGAGTTTAATACAGGACGATGAAGAGAGGATTTTATATAATATCAAATCATCTCTTCATCGGAATAGTAAATTCGAGTTCACTGTTCACTGTTCACTGTCAACCGTCAACCGTCAACTGTCAACCGTCAACTGTCAACATCACCTGACGGTGTAACCGGAAATGATATCACATCTTCGGGGAGCATCCCGATTTTGCATAGGCGAAGCATGACCGCTGTAAATCTCTGGTGATCGCTAATAAATTGTCTGCGGTCATGCTTCGCCCCTACGAATATACTTGCAAAATAGAGATGCACCCCATATTCGCCGCAGGTCTATCCACTACATCCCTTAGCAAAAGCGATGGTAAAAAAATATTTATTTTAAAGAACTTTGTGAGTGTGTTCGTGTTGTTTTACATTGTCTTCAGTGCGAACAACGCGCTGGGTATTGAGAACTCTTTTGCGATCGAGGGAATAAGAAAAGTCGCTCCGAACTGTTCCCAAGGGGATGTGAGATTGAGCTTGGGGGCGGATTTTGTAAGTGCGGGCAGCGGCGATCGCCCGAAAGCCAAATTCTTCGCAAAACTGAGCGGATGTGGGGAATTCCGGCAGCATAGTGGGTGATTCGCCGTCGAGCACTGCTCCCAAAGTCGTCCCCCAAGCCCTTTGATAGGAGGTGGGAATTCCCTTGACAATTGCCTCCAAAGCTGCTGAGGGGATAGCTTCAATTACTTGTACTTCGAGAACTTCACCTTCTTCTTTGACAAAGCAGGTGGCCAAACCCACTACCAGGTAGTCGTCGGTAGATAAATCGGGAGCGTTGGGATAAAGTGTTGCAGTCGCCATAAAAATCTTGTGAGTAGGAGTTAAAAACCTGGAGCGAAGGTCAAACCCCTGAGAGTGGATCGGACCTGTGTGTTGATAGTACCACATCAAGCTAGATGCCGGATGATTCGGCAAGGATTCCCCGCAGCTAGGACGTTTGCAGGGATACTTTTGACCACCACACTGCCTGCACCGATCGTGCTACCATCGCCGATGGTGACTCCGGGGCAAAGGATACTACCGCCACCAATCCACACATTATTGCCGATATGAATCTCGCTAGCCAGTTCTCGGCCCGAAAGTCTAATTTCCGGGTCAGTGGGGTGGAAAGCAGTGTAAATTTGCACTTGTGGGCCACACAGTAAATTTTCGCCGATGTTAACTCGATTGCAATCGAGAATCACGCAACCAAAATTCATATATAAGCCATTTCCAGCATAAATATTACTGCCATAGTCGCAGTAGAAAGGGGGTTCAATTTCAACTTTCTGGCCGACGGCACCGCATAATTCGGTGAGAATTTCTAAGCGTTGGGATGCTTCGTCTTCGCGGGTAGCATTGTAAAGTCTGGTGAGACGGCGGGCTCGCTGGCGCTCACAAGTCAATTCCGCATCAGCCGCTAGATACAACTCGCCCGCTAGCATTTTTTGTTTTTCGGTTTTTGACATCGGATTTATGGCTTTTTCAAATCAAGGTTTTGATTGCAAACAAACAGCTAAATCTAAACTGGCTAATTGTTCAAAAGCTCGATCGATCGCTCCTGTTCCTCTCAAAAAACCTGTGTTCCCACCAGGACAAATATACTGTAATGTTTCCGCCGAAAAGCGATCGATAATCGACTTCACGCTGTTAATTTGTCTGGGCCAGTGAAAAGTTTTTGCCGTTCTCTGCGGTTCCGGTGCACCTTCTCGATTTGGGAGCAAGTGTCTGCCCGAAAACAGAACTCCGCCACTGCGAGTATCATAAAGACAGGACGAACCGGGAGAGTGACCGGGAGTCCAAAATACAAAAGTGCGATCGCTCACAGCAAATTCTCGCTCAAAAGCTGTCACTTGCAATCCCGGTAGCAAATAAGCTTCCTGCTCTTGAATCAGGATTTCGCAGCCGGTGGCTTCCTGAATCTCCCGCGCCTTACCCATAGCGCCCCGGTGAGTCAGAAACAACAACCGGACACCGCCATATTCCCGTAAAAATGTTTGGTTAATCTCATCCCAAGCCGGACAATCTACTAGAATGTTAGTTTGGTTTTCTACAATGAAGTAAGCTGTCCCACCAAGGGTGTCCCGGTTAGGTGGAAAAGCAAAGATATTGTCGAGCACGGGTTTTGGTTGTTTGGAAGCTAAAGTCTGTTGTTTCAAGGAAGTATCATAGTTAATGTGTCTGGAATCAATATTATGTTCTTTTTATGGTTGTTTGTATTGGGACTGTTCTCATACTTTTTATTGCACAACAGCATCCGTCGCATCACGCGAACTCCCGTATGGCTGCTGTGGCTGGTAATTATGGCACCGGCCCTGATTTGGACTGGTTGGCTGTTAGTTAACGGCCCTAGCAAAAGTTCACCGCCAGATTGGCTAATTCTACCTTTTTTAGTTTGCCCTTTTTTGTACTGGTTCCTGGTACAGTTGGGGCGCAAGGAAATTACCAGCGAAACCGCCCAAACCACAGTTAATGATGGGACAGAACCTGCAAAATCCCAACAAAAACCTGCTTTACGCCCGATCGATCTAGAAGAAGAAGCTAGTTTGCGTGACTGTTTTCCTTGGTCTGTTTACTATTTGCGAGATTTAGAATTTCGACCCCAGGCTGTAATTTGTCGCGGACAGTTGCGGACGAACCCGGAAGCGGCTTACAAGGCGATTCGGGACAATGTGGAAAAGCATTTTGGCGATCGCTTTTTGGTAGTATTTCAAACAAGTTTCAGCGGTCAACCCTTTTTTGCCCTAGTCCCTAATCCCGAACATAAATCCGCCGAAAGTCCTGTTAACAATCAACCTTTGAATCGACCATTTTTTGCTTTGGGTTTGCTGCTTATCACTCTATTTACCACTACGATAGTGGGTGCGCAAATTGCAGGAATTACCGAAAAAACTGTCCAATCTAATCCCTCACTGTTAATTAAGGGTTTGCCCTATGCTACCGCTTTGATGGTCATTTTGGGCATTCACGAATCGGGACACTATTTAGCAGCAAAATTTCATAAAATTAGAACTACTTTACCCTATTTTATTCCCGTGCCCTTTTTCTTGGGAACCTTTGGCGCTTTTATTCAAATTCGGAGTCCGATTCCCCACCGTAGAGCTTTATTTGATGTCGGTATTGCGGGGCCTTTGGCTGGTTTAGTGGCGACAGTGCCGCTTTTAATTTGGGGTTTGTATCACTCGACAATTGTGCCTATTTCTAACAAGTCAGGGATGTTAAATTTTGATTCTTTCAATCCAAATTTTTCTCTGATGATGACTCTCTTGAGTAAGTTAACCTTGGGTGGTGCTTTAAATTCGGAAACAGCGATTAATTTGCATCCGGTAGCGGTGGCTGGTTATTTGGGCTTGATCGTGACGGCGTTTAATTTGATGCCGGTGGGACAACTCGACGGCGGGCACATCGTCCACGCTATGTTTGGTCAGGGGGCAAGTATGGCGATCGGACAATTTGCTAGACTTTCTATGTTGCTGCTGGCTTTTTTGGAACCGGGTTTGTTGTTGTGGGCGCTGATTTTGTTTTTGATGCCGCTAAACGATGAACCCGCTTTGAATGATGTGAGCGAATTAAATAATTGGCGTGATGGTTTGGGGTTGGTGGCGATGGGGCTATTATTGGCTATTCTGTTACCAGCACCTAGGGTATTGATTCAGTGGTTGAATGTTTAGCCGGAATAATCAAGCAGGAAGAAGAGCGAGGTGAAGAACACTTATTAGCCAGTTTTTTAGCGATATCTTACCTTTAATGAGGTTGAATTACTTAACCTTTTTAAGATTTATAATTTTTATAAAATAAATATTCATCAAATTAATATAATTTATTTTTATACAAAAAACAAGTAAAACTTTAAATTAATGTTGACAGTCTGGGAAGACCTATGCTAGATTTTTGTAAGGCTACAGTAAATTTACTGAAGTCCAGTGCAGCCCTAATGCAGCCCTAAGTGCGATCGACGAGATGGGATAGGTAAACTAATGCAGAAAAACATAATAACTAGAACTCATTACCAGTGAAAGTGCTGTGTAGATCTAGGTATCGGATTTTATGTTTAATTAGGTGAACGGACTTAGTAGTGAGGTAAATTTAGAAAGTAGATGCAAGGAAATTGGCATTTCAAACTTAATCAAAGTTACCCTAATCCCCTGGGGTTAGCATCATCACCCCTGCCCTTTAATCAAATTTAAATCTAGCCATGAATCTTTTTATACTTTCTTCACGGAGTTTACTCTCAAGTGTATCCTGGGACCCTGTTTTTGAACTGGAAAATATTGTTTTACAAACCTGCAAAGCGCAACTTTTGATTCCATCGTGTCGCGAGATCATCCAGTGGTCTTCATCTAAACTCCATCCATTACCCGATCGCATTATACGTAAAGTTGTCAAGTCTACTACAGGTTTCTATAAATTGGAACCTTTACCTGACTTGTCCAACCAGCCCAATGTTTTACTGCTGATAGGTATATCAGGAGCCGATCTGGAACTCCTATCAAGTATACCAAAGTGGAGGGAACGTTTTGATGTCGTCATCGCTTATATTTTTGATTCTTGGTGCCCAGAAATTTATTCAAAAAATGTCTATCAATTAGATCATTTATTCGTGGCACTTCCCGAAGTTATAGATGAACTTAAGCAAAAATTTGGTATCCCAGTCTCCTTAATCCCCTTTGCGGCTGATGTTCTCACTCAGGGTTCGTGTCAACAGAAGCGTTCCATAGACTTAACTAGCTTCGGGCGAATTCCGTCACATTACGATCGTGCTTTTTGCCATAAATTTAATCTACCTGGTTCCGAACAAATTTACTTTAAATCTACGCCCAGAGCAGGAGAGGAATTTCCGAAATTGCCTTACGAAATGCGGAAAGACGAGCCAGATACTCTGATGCTATTTCACATTCTCAGACATAGCAAACTGACCTTGGCATTTGATACGCTCTATCCTGGTATGCGTGCGTTTCCTTATTCGTTTATTACACTGCGTTGGTTTTACGGTGCTGCGACGGGTGGTGCGGTAGTTGGGAAGCGTCCAACAAGCCCTCTAATGGATGAGTTGCTGAATTGGGAAGATGCTACTATTGAGTTGCCCGATGACCCACAAAAAAGTGTGGAATTCATTGATGAACTGTTAGAGGACGAAGTGCGGCTGAATAAGATATACAAACGTAATTATGTTGAGAGTTTAGCCCGTCATGACTGGAGACATCGGATTCAGAGTATGCTGGAAACGGTGAAAATTCCCCTACCCCAGGGACTGCGAGAAGAATTATCACAAATGAAGAGAATTCATGACCAAATGGTCTGTAGATTTTAGATTTGGGATTTGAAATTAGAGAATTAATTGCACGAAGCGGGCGGCAAAACTACATTACTTGATGGTCATGTCAGAGTAAATTTTCTCAAAAATAAACAAATGGATTTGAAGACATTTTGAGTGAATTAGAGAGCGATATATTCACCTCATTTGACATAGATTCCTATGGATAAATAGGAAAACTAATCAATTGTAACAATACTTTGGTAGGATATACTCTGGCACTGACAGTCCCACATCTTAAAATAATCCCGAATCGACATGAGCCAGCATCCAGACCGCATTGCCCCTCATGGTGGCATCCTGGTCAACCGTATCGCCACCCTAGACCAAAGACAAGCATTTTTTGACAAAGCAGAAGCTTTGCCGCGAGTTCAGCTTTCGGATCGATCGATCTCTGACCTACAAATGATCGCCATCGGCGCCTTCAGTCCCCTGCAAGGGTTCATGAATGAGGCTGATTATCGATCGGTCGTCACCCAAATGCGCCTCTCCAACGGCCTCCCCTGGTCAGTACCAATCACCCTCTCAGTCAGCGAAGAAGTGGCAGCCACCCTGACAGAAGGGAGTTTGGTTCGGCTAGACTCCCCCAACGGCGAGTTTGCCGGCGTACTGGAACTGAGTGAAAAATATCGCTACAGCAAAGAAGAAGAAGCCATTAACGTCTACCGCACCGACGATCTCAAACATCCAGGTGTCCAAGTAATAGACAAGTCTGGTCCAGTGAATCTGGCAGGCCCAGTGTGGTTGCTGGAACGGGAACTAGACGCCCGCTTTCCCCAATACCAAATTGACCCGGTGAAATCGAGAATGCTGTTCGCAGAAAAAGGATGGAAAACCATAGTGGGTTTCCAAACCCGAAACCCGATCCATCGCGCTCACGAATACATTCAAAAATGTGCTCTAGAAACTGTAGACGGCTTATTCTTGCACCCCTTGGTGGGGACGACTAAGGGCGATGATATTCCGGCGGATGTGCGGATGCGTTGCTACGAGATTCTGCTAGAAAAATACTATCCGCACGATCGCGTAATTTTAGCAATCAATCCGGCGGCGATGCGCTACGCCGGACCACGGGAAGCAATTTTTCACGCTTTGATTCGCAAAAACTATGGTTGTACTCACTTTATCGTGGGGCGCGATCATGCGGGCGTGGGCGATTACTATGGTACCTACGATGCTCAACACATTTTTGAGGAATTTGAGCCTGGAGAATTGGGAATTGTGCCGATGAAATTCGAGCACGCTTTCTATTGCAAAGTGACGGAACAAATGGCGACCACGAAAACCAGTCCTAGCACTCCCGAACAGCGGGTACATTTGTCGGGAACGAAAGTGCGGGAAATGTTGCGGGCTGGAAAATTACCACCACCCCAGTTTTCTCGGCCAGAAGTTGCTGCGGAATTGGCAAAGGCGATGAATATTTTCAGCTATGAAATTTAAATCTTAAACCTTGTTGTTGGCGACACTTAGTCTTCGGCAGAGGAGTGAGAATATTGTAAGAGCACGACGATGGGGAATCATTAATGGGACTCAAGCGGCGGGAATTTTTGCAGCAAGCAGGCTGGGTGTTAGCAGCGCTGGGTATCAGCGAGGCTGGATGGGAACGGTTGGGCGATCGCTACTACCAGGCCCTAGCCCAGCCGACAGCCCGCAAATTGGCATTGTTAGTGGGCGTTGACAAATATCCAGGGTCGGCGCTGCACGGCTGTGTTACCGATGTGGAATTGCAGCGGGAATTACTGGTATATCGGTTTGGGTTTGGGCCATCAGACATTCTGACTTTGACTGACTCTCAAGCTACCAGGGAAAATATCGAGACGGCTTTTGTCAGTCACTTGACTCAACAAGCTAAACCCGGAGACGTGGTGGTTTTTCACTTCAGTGGCTGCGGTAGCCGAGTCAGTTTGGGGGAGTCACCGACGGTAATCCAAAACAGTTTGGTGCCGGTAGATGATGTTGTGCCTGCTTTGGGAAACCGGGCGGTGAACGATATGTTAGAGGAAACATTGCTGCTGTTGATGCGATCGCTCCCAACAGAAAGTGCGATCGCCATTCTCGACACCAGCTACAGCTATCCGGGTGTAAATCCCACCGGCAACTTCCGGATTCGTTCCCGCCCCCGCCCCATAGTGGCGAGTCCAAGCATGGGCGAATTAGACTTACTCGATCGACTTAAATTAGTCAACAATCTCACTTCTAGCGGAGGCACCACACTCACCGCCGCCGCCCCTGGTCAACTCTCCGCCGAAATTCAGTGGAACGGGTTTACAGCCGGTTTATTTACTTACGCCCTCACCCAAACTTTGTGGTGGACAACTCCCGCCAGCAGCCTGCAAGTCAGTTTTAGCCGCGCCGCGGCCCAAGTCGAGCAAATCAGTGGCTTAACCCAGGAACCGCAAATTCGCCAGGACGATGCAAAAGCACCTGCGGGGATGCTTGCAACAGCAATGTTAAATACCCCTACTGCTGACGGGGCAGTGTCTGCGGTAGAAGAGGGTAGCAAAACTGTCCAATTGTGGCTGGCCGGGTTGCCCCCAGAAATTTTAGAGTCCTGTGGCGCTTCTGTATTCAGCCCCGTTTCCTCAGAGGGCGCGAGGCTGTTACTGCTGCGACGTAACGGTCTTTCTGCTAAAGCCCAAGTCTTACAAGCGCCCATCTCAAACCAGGTGCAACTGACTGCGGGCGAATTAGTCAGAGAAGAAATTCGGGTTCTGCCCCGAAACATCAGTTTAACTGTAGCTTTGGACTCTGGTTTAGAACGCATCGAGCGGGTGGACGCTACCAGCGCCTTTGCGACTGTGCCCCAAGTCTCGGCGGTAGCGGGAGACCAACCAGCGGACTATCGGTTTGGCAGAGTCCCAGAAACCACTGTAGCTCAAACTCCTGGGGTCTATGAGCCTGGTTTGTATCAAGGTCGTTACGGTTTGTTTTCTGTGGGTGAAACGCTGGTTCCGCATACTGAGGGTGATGGGGGAGAGGCCGTGAAAGTTGCGGTACAGCGATTGACTCCGCAGTTGAAAACCCTGTTGGCGATCAAGTTGCTGCGCCTGACAGTGAATGAGGGGTCTTCGCGTCTGAAGGTGCGGGCGATGCTATCAACTCTCGCGCCTCAAGCCATGACTGTGGCCGGGCGATCGCCTGTGCGAGGTGTCAGTGACGATGCACTATCATCGCTGAGGGGGGAAAGTGAGAAATCTGAAAGCTTAGGTATATTAAGTGTGAATTATGGGAGCCGGATTCAGTATCGATTGTATAACAATGGCGATCGCCCAGTTTACTTTATGGTATTTGGCTCGGATAGTTCAAGACGGCTGCTAGTATTCAATTCTGATGGGGAAACCAATGTGCCAAGACCGGTGCAGGCGATCGCCCCTGGTGCAAATTTGAGTGTACCCCAGGCAGGGGCGATCGGGTGGGAAGTATCTAGGGCGATCGGGCTTGCGGAAACCTTAATTATATTTAGTGAGAGTCCCTTCGATCGCACTTTGACCGCGTTGCAAGGAGGAATGCAGCAAGCCAGGGATGCCTCGCCAATTCGAGTGTTGTTAAATCCTTTAAATGTGGCCAGGGCTGTCTTGGAAGATTTGCACGCGGCCAGCATGGCTGGGGTGCAGCAGGTGGGGATATCCACCGATGATATAGCTTTGGATGTGAATGTGTGGGCAACTCTGAGTTTTGTTTATCGGGTAGTTTAATGATTGCTGTTGATGCCATCAATTCATGGCCATTCCCATGACTCTTCCTCTGCCTCCCTTTCTCAAGGCCGCCTAATTGCCCCAAACCGCAATAATTCTTTACAATTAAAAATAGCATAACGGTTCTCAAGGGTTTGGGCCTTAAGTTGACACCAATGCCCAATGCCCTTTAACTTAAAAAACATCCCTTAAAAAATGGCTGTAAACCAACTTTCTGCAACCCCATCCCCCCTCCAAACAGCGGAATTAGACTATGATATCGCCATCGTCGGAGGTGGCATAGTCGGTGCAACCTTAGCCTGCGCCCTCAAAGATTCCGGCTTAAAAATCGCCATCATCGAAACCCAAATCCCCGCAGCAGCAGCAGCCAAAAAACAAGCTTACGCAGTCACCTTGCTGTCAGGAATGATCTTAGAAGGCATGGGCGTGTGGGAGAAAATATTGCCGCAAATCACCACCTTCGAGCAAATTAGCCTCTGCGACGGCGACTATCCCGGAATTGTAGAATTCCACCGCCCAGACTTGGGAAATACAGGCAAATTACCCGTACCAAAAGCCGCTTTAGGCTATGTGGGCGAGCACCGAGTCATGCTGTCAGCTTTGCAGGAATCCTTGGCAAAAAATCCGAATTTCAGTTGGGTTTGTCCGGCGGAAGTATTGCAAGTAAAATATTTAACTAATTGCGCTGAAATTGAACTCAAACAAAACGGTGAAACTCGGACAATTCGCACCAAATTATTAGTTGCTGCTGACGGTTCGCGATCGCGCATTCGGACATCCGCCAACATCGGCACTCGCGGCTGGAAATACTGGCAATCCTGCGTTGCTATTACTATTAAAGCAGAAAAACCGCACAACGATATCGCCTTTGAGCGCTTTTGGCCCAGTGGCCCGATGGGAGTCTTACCATTACCAGGGAACCGTTGTCAAGTAGTTTGGACTGCACCCCATGGGGAGGCGAAAGCTTTGCAACAAATGGATGAAACAGAGTTTTTAGCTTTGTTGAAACAGCGCACGGGCGGAGTTTTGGGAAATTTGGAATTGGAGAGCGATCGCTTTTTGTTTCCGGTACAGTTAATGCAGAGCGATCGCTACGTATTGCCCAGATTAGCATTAATTGGCGATGCGGCGCACTGTTGCCATCCTGTGGGCGGCCAGGGACTAAATATGGGCATTCGAGATGCAGGGGCGATCGCCCAAATCTTGCAACAAGCCCACCAAAAAGGCGAAGACATCGGCGATTTGCGAGTATTGAAAAGGTATCACAACTGGCGCAAACAAGAAAATTTAATCGTGTTAGGATTTACCGATTTCTTAGATAGGTTATTTTCTAATACTTGGCTGCCAATTGTGGCATTTCGCCGCTTCGGATTGTGGTGTTTGCGAACAATTCCCCCAGTTAGGTTTTTAGCATTGCGCTTAATGACGGGCTTAATGGGGCGGCCGCCGGAATTATCGCAAAACTAAAATAAACCGGGTTTTTACGATTTTTTCCGACACTAACGAAATATTCTCAAAAAAACCCGGTTTCTGGGCACTGACTAACTTGTAGTAAAATTGGTTTGCAGGTTGTTTCACCCTCTAGAATCGATCGGTTTGTCCTCAAGCCCGCCGGGGATTTAAATCCCCGTCGAGAGAGCGCAAGTCGGTTGAAACCGACTGAATAAAATCATGAGAATTTTGATTAAAAAATAGATGCTTCAGTCCTCTTTTAGAGGACTTACGCTCTCTCGACGGGGGTTTTCAACCCCCGGCGGACTCGTGGGTGAGCGTGGAAATTGTGGCGCGGATAATAGCATTGAATTATTGCAGATTTAGCAACGATCGATCGCCATTGTGGGAAAATTGAAAAAACGGTCGATCGCACTTTTGCACAATCTCAGAAACCGGGTTTTTCCCCATCTCTTCACCTGTCACCAAATATGCTCGCAAAAACCCGGTTTCTGGCCACTCGCGCACAATCTTTAGAAACCGGGTTTTTTCCCATCTCTTCGCCTGTTACCAAATATGCTCGCAAAAACCCGGTTTCTTTGGGCTAGTTTGTTTGTCCGCGAGTTCAACAGGGGTTGAAACCCCTGTCTCATAGCTAAAGTCGGTTGAAACCGACTGAATAATGCTACAAAATACTCGCATATTTGTTGATTTCATCTGTTTTTCAGTCCTCTTTTAGAGCATCCCACGGGCGTCGCACGCCCGTTATGAATTAAAGAAACTCTCTCCCCCTCCCCCACTCTCCCCCTCTCTTGAGATGAGAGTTTTAAACTAGGATTTGGGATGAGTTTCTGAGGAGGACTTTCGCTCTCTCGACGGGGGTTGAAAACCCCCGGCGGACTGGTGGGATAGCGTCGGGGATTTTGGCGTCGGAAATTTTGGCGGCCTGAATGTGCGATCGCACTTGATCCAGTTAGATATCTCCAAAATATCCGCGATTATTCCCCTTTGCGCCCAAACAGCTTTGCTACCGACTTTACTAACAGTTCTCGTGGCATGAATCTGGGCATATTTACGATGATTTGATTCGGAACTCCCCCTGTCACAACGTTAGACTCATTCTTGTCTAAGGCTTTCAAAGCATCTCGCACTACTTCCTCGGCTGATACCAGTTTTTGCCCGCTGCTAGATGCTAGTGATTTTGGGAATTCAGCTACTGCAAAAAAGTCCGATTCTGTCGGTCCTGGACAAAGGCACAATACTCGTATTCCTAAATCTTTGTTTTCCGCCCACAGTGATTCAGTGAAACTCAGAACAAAGGCTTTGGTTGCTGCGTAAATTGATAGGTATGGCATCGGTTGAAATGCTGCTATTGATGCTACATTGATGATACTTCCTGATTTTTTTTGACGCATTTGCTGCAAAAATAAGTGCGAAAGCTCAACTAATGCTAGAATATTTAGTTGCACCATGGCTAGTTGTTTGTCAAGGGGGCGATCGGCAAAAACACCGTAATCTCCAAAACCCGCATTGTTGACTAACAAATCTACGGTCAAATCTGTTTGATTGACGGCCTCAAATACTTTGGTTCCAGCACCAGGTTCCGTCAAATCTTGCACGATTACTTCGGCTCGAATATGGAATTTTTCTTGGAGTGTAGCAGCGAGTTGGTGCAATTTGTCTGCGGAACGAGCCACTAAAATTAGATTGTGCTGGTCTTGGGCTAATTCGGTGGCAAAAGCTGCACCAATTCCGCTAGAAGCTCCGGTGATTAAAGCAGTTGGCATGAAATTATGTCTGATATTTGATGGGGAATTTATATATTTTAACAATTATTTTGAGTGGCCACCTGTAAAATACTTAAAAGGGAATAGGTGAGTTTTATGGCGCGTCTTACCGATCGAGCTTTTGAAATTTTAAAGTCAGAAGTTGACAAATGTGCAGCGGCTGACGCTATAGCTGGCAATGTCTACAGGAGTATGGTAATCAAGCAGTTGGAGAAAATGCGATCGGAAAATGGCAGTTTCGCATCCATAGAAGAAATCCGCGCTACTTTCAAAAATGAATTTCCCAACTTCAGCGAAAAAGCACTCAAAGCCGCCGTCAAAGCCAACAAGCCGCCCGGATTGTTTGGCAAAATTATCTGGGTGGGGGTTTTTTTGGGTGCGGGGGCGGGGATAATTTGGCTAGCAAACCTGCCTGTGCCCATCATTCGCAAGCCTATAGCAGATAAATTGCCCATATTGTTAATGCCGAGTTTTAGCAGCATGGATTACAATTATCGGCAGGCGATCGCCCTCGTGGAACAATCGGATCAATTGGTAAATAAGGCAACTGCTGTGGCTGATTTCGACTTGGGCGACACCAAAGCAAAACAAGCGCAAAAACACCTCGATGCCTTGCCGGTTTGGTTTTTAGGTTATTATCCAGAAACCTACTGCTCTTTTTTTGGCTGTACTTGGCGCTTTAGTGTTGATGAATTTCAAGCAGCCCGCAAAAGTATCGGGCGTATGGAAGCCCAGATTTTCCAACAAAAAAATGCTTTTACTCAGCTTGGGGAAGTGGAACAAAACCTGAATACGGCAAAACAGCAGTACCAGCAAGCCAAAAATGCGGCAGATAGACAAAAAGCTAGCATAAATTGGCAAAGTGCGATCGACCAACTCAATCAAATTCCCGCAGAAACCCTAGCCGGAGAAACTGCTAGGAAAAAACTGCAAGCAGCAGAGAGAGATTTTCAAGCAATGGGCGGTGTGGCTACCGGTTCAGTGCGCGCGGACAACTTAATCGAAGCAGCCAAAGAATTTGCCTTTAGTGCCGCCTCCGCATCGCAGAAACCGCCACATTCAGCCGAAACTTGGCAAAAAATAGCTGATTTGTGGCAACAATCTATTGAACGACTCAGCCAAATTCCCTTTGATAATCCGGGCTATCTTGATGCTCAAACAAAACTAGCTGAATATCAAAATAATTTAGGCACTACACAGATTCGACTTCAAGCTGAAAAAGAGTCAGTGGAAGCTTTAAATCAGGCTAAAAGCTTGTTTGCTAAGTTCCAAACTAACCTAAATTCTATTAATCAAAATCCTGGTTACGCCCTGGGTTACTTGCAGGAAATTATCAACACTTTAGAATCTGTAAAACCGGGAACGACTGTTTATCCAGAAGCCCAAAAATGGCTGCAATCAGCTCGCAAAAAACAGAAAGAATGGCAACAAAAATAAAGCTGGGGAATATTGACTTTTTTCAGAAATGGGATTAGAGTCAGCATATGTATTTTTGTTGAGAGATTGGGGCAACCACGGGGGGATTGCCCCTACAAAGAATGATATCGTTTCCGGCTGCATCGGAATGATTTAACCTTACTAGAACGCAGAGAACACAGAGGGAGAGAAGAGAGATGAATACAGGACGATGTTACCGGATTTGATATGAAACAGCCCTGGGGGCAGGGGGGGTTGCCCGACTCCCGATGTCCTATTACCTATTACCAATGAAAGACTTAACTCGTAGACAATTTATCGCTGTCACTGCCTTAAGCGCCGGATTTGCCCTAGCAGTTCATCCTATTGCAGCCGCAACTATTACCACTGATACTAACGGTTTAGTAGCAGGTGAAGTCAAGATTCCTGTCAAAGATGGACAAATTCCAGCCTACAGAGCAATGCCTGCTAATGGTAGCAATTTTCCCGTGGTAATCGTGATTCAGGAAATATTCGGAGTTCATGCTCATATTCAAGACATTTGTCGCCGTTTTGCTAAATTAGGTTATTTAGCGATCGCCCCAGAAATGTTTGCCCGTCAAGGTGATGTTTCTAAAATGACCGACATTCAAGAAATCATCAGCAAAGTAGTTTCTAAAGTCCCCGATGCTCAAGTTATGTCGGATTTGGATGCTACGGTAGATTGGGTACAAAAGTCAGGAAAAGGCAATATTAATAAGTTGGGAATTACAGGATTTTGCTGGGGAGGCAGAATAGTGTGGCTATACGCCGCCCACAACCCCAAAGTTAAAGCAGGAGTGGCTTGGTACGGGCGTGTGGTTGGCGATGCTACGGCTTTGACTCCAAAACAGCCGATCGACATTGCACCAACTTTGAAAGTGCCAGTATTGGGGCTTTACGGTGCCAAAGACGAGTCAATTCCCACCGATACAGTGGAGAAAATGCGCCAAGTTCTCAAAACAGGCAGTAGCGGTTCAGAAATTGTGATTTATCCCAATACACCCCACGGATTTAACGCCGACTATCGCCCCACTTACCGCGAAAAAGAAGCTAAGGATGGTTGGAAGCGGCTGCAAGATTGGTTTAAGAAGTCGGGGGCTGCATAAGAGTTTTTAGTAGTGAGTTGTGAGTGGCAGTTTAAAATTATCTTCGTCCCTCCCAACTCACTCCAAATCAAGCAATTTCTGGCTGAAACCTTTGATGGGATTTAGCTTTGATGCTGAAGAACAAAACACTAATCAAAAGTATCAAAACCACAATCGTTCTCCAGTGAACTAAAAAAGGCAGACCCGCAGCCAAAAATATTCGTCTCGGAAAAAACAGCAGAAATACTAGACCTATCATGCCGAGATAAGCTTTTTGATTGCCGTAGCAATACAGCCACAGAGATGTTAGTATTGGGAGCAAACCAACGTAATCGTAAACATGAGTATATCCTAAAAATGTAAACGATATACCCATCAGTACAGCAAAAATATCTTCTGTGTTGATTCTATTGCGGAATACCCACAACAAAGCAGTTAAAATCAACCCCAAAATTTTGATTCCTGGTAGATTCCAGCCAAAAAAAGCCAACAGACTTTCCATGCCGACTTTATCTTGAAACCCCGGCTTATTGAAAGTTACAACTAGGTAACTATCTTGAATTCCTTGATGCCATGCTTCCAGGGTGCCAATGGGCCCGCCGTAGAATACCAAGGGATAAGCACTCATAATTACCACGGTTGCCAGGGATACAGCTAATATTTTCCATTGGCGTTCTAACAAAAACCAAAAACCGAGCAATAAGCAGATTTGTGGCTTAAAGCTAGCTAAACCCAAACAGATCCCCGCTAATACATATTTTTGTCTTTGGCTGAAAAACCAAGCACCCATTGTAGCAGCAAAAGATATCAAAGAAGTTTGACCCATCCACACCACATGAGTGGTGAATGGGTTGCCAATAATGATGGCTGCCATTACCCAACGGCCGAGTTGATGTCCACGATGATTTGGGGATCTATTTATCGTCTCCAGTGTCATCACCACGATAGCTGCGATCGAGATCAAGTTGAGTCCTACCCAGACGAACTTGGCAACTGAGTAATCAAAAAGACCTACAAACAGACAAAATATTGCGGCTTGAGGAGGATAAAAGAAACCGCCATCCTCAAAGCCAGGAATTTCCTTGATTCCGGCTACACTTTTATTCAAAAGATCGAGCTTGTAGGGATTCAAACCCATCAACCAAGCACGTCCAGCAGCGTAAATGGTGGCACCGTCAAAATTGAGCGGGCTGTTGATATCTCTGCCAATCCCTATTATCCCAAAACAAATTAGAGATAATAGGCTTAATCCGACTATACCTAAACCAAAGTTCCGCTTAAATGATTCTGTCATCAGCATATCTCCGAATTGGTTTAAAGTTTGAAGATGGAAAAAAAGCTACAAATTTTAACTCGATAATCTTGCAATTAAGTATATACTTACATTCATCTACTATGCAAATTAATGAAAGTTAATCAAATAAATAGGGATGTAGCAGAAAATTTTGTATCAAAAAAAGCAATATTGGCAGTCTCAGCATTCGTGTCGCTTCGATCGCCCTTGAGACAGTTGGTTTGTTGGGTCTCCAAAAGTTAAACTTGGCGGTGTAGAGTTATCGATCGAACAGGTAAGCCCGTGCTAGACGAACAAGCGAAAAAGACCATCCTCCGCAAAATCCCTCATGGACTATACATCTGCGGTGTCAAAGACGGTGAAGAAGTCAACGGCTTCACCGCTAGCTGGGTGATGCAATCTTCCTTTACTCCTCCGTTAGTGGTGAACTGCGTCAAGCAAGACTCCAAATCCCACGCCATGATTAAAGCTAGCGGTGTCTTTGCTTTGAGTTTCCTCGAAGCAGGACAAAAAGAGTTAGCCCAAAAATTCTTTAAGCCCCAGCGCCGGGTAGGCAATAAATTTGAGGATGTAGAATTTTATGCCGGGGCTGAAACTGGTTGTCCGATTATTTCGGATTCTCTGGGTTATCTTGAGTGCAAGGTTGTGGGCGCTGTGGAACACGGCGATCATACGGTGTATGTGGGTGAAGTTGTGGCTGCGGGGGTTCACCGGGAGGGCGAACCGTTGCTGCTAGAAAGCACTGGCTGGAATTACGGCGGCTAGAAATTTGACAATTGGCAATTGACAATTGCCAGTTGTCAGTTGTTAGTTGTTAGTTGTTAGTTGTTAGTTGTTAGTTGTTAGTTGTTAGTTGTTATTTGTCAGTTGTTAGTTGTTAGTTGTTAGTTGGTTGTTTAGGGTCATTTGTCAGTTGTGAGGCGAGTTAAAATTAATGAAAAATCGGCGACAATTTTGTCGGTATTCTTTACTGTTAATATTGGGATGTGCACGAAAACACATTTGGTGCTGATTTGAGAATCAGCCAGGTGTTTTAATACTGCATAATAAAGGGCTTCACAAACAAATTTTCCGGCATTATGACTAATTTTGACTGTGGGTAAATCAGCTATTAAATAGTCTAGATTGACTGTTGTTTTGAGAATATTTTGGTCGCAGCAAGCGCAGGATTCTAGGGTTAATGTTTGGGAACTTTCTGCCATGCCACAGCAGACGATTAGATCTGGTTGGAGTTGGTTGATTTTGGCGATCGCCAAATTGGGCGCTTCCTGGAAATCTACTGGCAGTTTTCTCAAGAAACTCAGGGAGTAAGGCAAAGATTTAATCAGCGAAATTCTGCCTAATAAGTCGTCAGAAGAGTTGGATTTTTGATGAGGTTGCCAAGTGTCGAAGGATGTTAGCAAAATTTTGGTATTCATCAATAATTTTGGTAATATAGTTCCATTGATAATATAAGGCAAGTAAGTCAATGTCTGTCATTGCAGTAGTGGACTATGACATGGGCAATCTGCACTCGGTCTGTAAAGGCTTGGAAAATGTGGGTGCAGTGCCAAAAATTACGGACGATCCGGCTATGATTGACCAGGCTGATGCCGTAGTTTTACCGGGTGTGGGTTCCTTCGATCCGGCAATGCAGAATTTAAGAACCCGCGGATTGATAGAACCGATAATCAGTGCGATCGCATCGGGAAAACCTTTTTTAGGCATCTGTTTGGGTTTGCAAATCCTGTTTGAAAGTTCCGAAGAAGGTTTAGAACCGGGTTTGGGAGTGATTTCGGGAACTGTGCGACGGTTTAGTTCAGAGCCTGGGTTGACAATTCCGCACATGGGATGGAATCAATTGCAATTTGCTCAGGATTTGTCGCTGTGGCAAAATTTGCCTGCTGAACCTTGGGTTTATTTTGTGCATTCTTATTATGTCGATCCAGTCGATCCGAAAGTGCGATCGGCAATGGTGACTCACGGTAGTCAAAATGTGACGGCGGCGATCGCCAAAGATAATCTGATGGCTGTACAATTTCACCCGGAAAAGTCTTCGAGTACGGGATTGCAAATTTTGTCAAATTTTGTGATGCAGGTGAGGGAAAAAGTAGCTGCTTAAAGTCGATTAAAAACCCGGTTTCTTCAAGAAACCGGGTTTTTAGGAAAGCTGTACATTCTGAAGAATGGGAGTCTATAGTGACCGGGGGTGTCCATTTAGACATTTTAAAATCACTATCGATCGCGCTGTCACAGGAATATTTTTCCGCTTTGTATAAATGATCCCTTGAGATTCCACAAATTTCGGTTCGGCGGTGTCGAGAATGGCAATCCACTGCAAGCCCTGAAAGCGGGGAGGAATCACGAAATCGATCGCCTCCCAATAAGCATTGAAAAACAGCAAAAAACTATCATCAATAATCCGTTCGCCACGAGCATTTGGATAGGGAAGTTCTTCACCATTGAGGAAAATTCCGATCGCCTTGGCGTGCCCTACTTTCCACTGTTCATCAGTCATTTCCCCGCCGTCGGGGTTGAACCAGGTAATATCGCTAACTTGGGAACCGTGAATCGCACGTCCTTGGAACCACTTACGGCGACGAAATATGGGATGTTCGCGCCGCAAGCCGGTTAACTGGCGCGTAAATTCGAGCAAGTCAGCATTTTTGTGCTGCAATCCCCAATCCACCCAAGATATTTCGTTATCCTGACAATAGGCGTTGTTATTGCCGCCTTGACTTCGCCCCATTTCATCTCCAGCCACCAGCATGGGAACACCTTGAGACAACAGTAACGAAGTCAGGAAATTCCGCTGTTGGCGTTCTCGCAGCAACTGGACTTGGGGATCGTCGGTGTCGCCATCCCCAGCACAGGGGTCAAAACAGGGTGCAGATGCTCCTGCTTCTAGAGCTTGGGTGGCTGCAAATTCGATCGCCGTGCAGTTCCAGGCTCGATTGTAGTTTTCCCCATCCCGACTGTTTTCGCCATTGGCTTCGTTATGTTTCAGGTTGTAACTGACGAGATCCTTGAGCGTAAATCCATCGTGGGCGGTGATAAAGTTGATACTGGCATGGGGGCTTCGTCCGTTACTTTCGTAGAGGTCGGAACTCCCAGTAAAGCTATAAGCAAACTGAGACAGAGTTTCGTTGGTTCCCCGCCAAAAGTCCCGCATGGTATCGCGGTAGCGGCCGTTCCACTCGGACCACAGCAAGGGAAATTGACCAACTTGATAGCCACCTTCGCCGATATCCCAGGGTTCAGCGATTAACTTGACCTCGCACAAAACGGGGTCTTGGTGGATGATGTCAAAAAAGGCGGCAAAGGTATCGACGCGATCGGTTTCCCGCGCTAGAACCGTCGCCAAATCGAAGCGGAACCCATCGACGTGCATCTCCAACACCCAATAGCGCAAGCTGTCCATAATCAGCTTCAACACTTGGGGATGGCGGACATTCAGGGAGTTGCCACAGCCACTGTAATCCATATAGTAGCGGCGATCGCCTTCGACAAGGCGGTAGTAAGCGGCATTGTCAATGCCACGAAATGAGATGGTGGGGCCCATGTGGTTGCCCTCTCCCGTGTGGTTATACACCACATCGATAATCACCTCAATTCCAGCAGCGTGTAACGCTTTGACCATCTCCTTAAACTCATTCACCTGTTGACCGGTGTTGCCACTGGCGCTGTAGCCGGAGTAAGGCGCGAGATAGTTGATCGAATCGTAGCCCCAGTAGTTTCGCAATCCCTTGGCTTCGAGAAAGCCCGGACAGCCGATGAAGTGATGGACGGGGAGGAGTTCGACGGCGGTAATCCCCAAGGATTTGAGATGGTCGATGGCTGCGGGATGGGCGAGTCCGGCGTAGGTTCCCCGCAGGGCTTCAGGAATGTCGGGATGGAGTTTGGTAAAGCCTTTGACGTGCATCTCGTAGATGACTGTTTTGTGCCAAGGGAGTTGGGGGTGAGTGTCACCTTCCCAATCAAAGGATTCATCGATGACAACAGCTTTGGGGACTAAGTGAGAATCGTCTAAGGCAGTATAGGATAGGTCTTCCTTTTCGTCGTCCCAGTCATAGCCGAAGATTTCCCGTCCGTGAACCACGTCTCCTGCGATCGCTTTAGCGTAGGGGTCGATCAACAGTTTGGCAGGGTTGAAGCGATGTCCCGCTGAGGGGTTGTAGGGGCCGTGAACGCGAAACCCGTACAATTGACCGGGTTTGATGCCAGGAATGTAGCAGTGCCAGATGAAGTTGTAGACTTCAGTCAGTGGCAGTCGAGTTTCCCAACCTTGTTCATCGAACAAGCACAATTCAACCCCTGTGGCATTTTCTGAAAACAGGCCAAAATTTGTGCCTTCGCCATCCCATTTTGAACCCAAGGGATAGGGTTTTCCGGGCCAAAGTTTTAAATCCATAGAATCCAAATCGTAATCCTCTCATACCACAATTAGAGCAATCTTGAGATGTGTAGTTGGGCGCAACGGCTGCAACTGCCCGATCCCAGATTTGTGCGTAGTAGTCCAGCTCTAGATTGAATTTATACTTACGATCATATCACGGGCATTCTGTGTACCAACCTACCGACGTTTACCTCGATCGCTCAAGGGCACGACTGCATGAATCTCAGACTTGTGGCCAGTTCAGATGACACTGCCGAAATGTTTTGGGTGCGATCGAATCAATTGTGCCAACCAATCGGCCTGCAGGTTATCCAAAAATCTCTAGCCATATAATGCCATGAATTTATCCAGATTTTTCGCGGAGATTCTGGCTTAATGATTCTTATTTATTTCTAATAAAGGAGCCGAATATTGTTGACATTCAACGCTTATGTGCTATAATTAAACTTACATTCAAAATTCAGTTTTCCCCATCTAAAAAAACAGAATATACTTTAATATCGGAATTTTAAATGAGCTTGAGAATCTGTGGCAATCGCCAACTAAAAACCCTGCCCGGACTCGCAACTCGCCCCACACCAGCGCGAGTCAGAGAAGCTTTATTTAATATTTGGCAAGGGACGATCGCCGATTGCAGATGGCTTGATATTTGTACCGGTAGTGGCTCCATGGGTGCAGAAGCTTTGTGTCGCGGGGCTTTGAGTGTCACTGGGATTGAACAGTCGGCGAAAGCTTGTGCGATTATTCAGCAAAATTGGCAGCAAGTGGCAAAGTCATCCCAAGAATTTCACATCTTGCGGGGAAGTGCGACTGCGAAATTGGCGACTCTAGCCCGACAGCAGTTCGATCGCATTTACTTCGATCCGCCCTACGCCAGCAACTTGTACGAGCCTGTCTTGAATGCGATCGCCAGCCAAGAAATGTTAGCACCCCATGGTGAAATAGCGATCGAACACAGTCGCCAGCGCGAGGCTGTCCCCATTTCCGGCCTCGAAATTTGTCGCCAAAAATTCTACGGCAATACAGCCTTAACCTTCTACACTCACAGTTGTTGAGCCATGCCAATGGTGACTGTTAGTCCGGCGACACCGCCTCCTGCAACTAAACTGGTATCCTAGAACCGGCCGAGCAACCTGAAAGTTTAATTAGATGGCGTATATTCACAGATAATCAAACTTTTGTCAGGGTAGTCTTAAGTCTCAGGTTGCTGGAGCCATTCCAGAAATAAATCGACTTAACGCTGAAAAAAAAGACTTTCAGTTGTACCATAAACTGCAAAGTGTGAGTGTGAATATTCCTAAAGGAGTGAATATGGTTCAGACACCTTCGCGCCATCGCGGCAGCGAATTTCAGGCTGCTAACTCAGTACAGCCAGCCAAACGCCCAGAGACTATTTTGGTGGGAAACAACCTCCCCCTGCCAAATACCAAACTATTCGGCACAGACGGCATTCGTGGCAAAGTAGGAGAATTGCTGAATGCACCGCTAGCAATGCAAATTGGCTTCTGGGCAGGACAAGTTTTACGCCAAAATTCCCCCAACCAAGGCCCGGTGATTTTGGGCCAAGACAGCAGAAATTCCAGCGATATGCTGGCAATGGCACTGTCGGCGGGTTTGACAGCCGCTGGTTTAGAAGTCTGGAATTTGGGCCTGTGCCCTACTCCCTGCGTTGCCTATCTGGCAAGTGTTACCGAGTCCATGGGCGGAGTGATGATTTCCGCTTCCCACAATCCCCCAGAAGATAACGGTATTAAGTTTTTCGGTGCCAGTGGCACGAAGCTGTCTCAGCATTTGCAGGAACAAATCGAAGCGGGCATCCGAGGGGCCAAGGTTCCCATTGCTAGCTTGACTTCCGGCTATCACCACCACCGCCCAGAGTTAGTTAAAGATTATGCCACTTCCTTGGAAGGTTCACTGCAAGGAGTGAATTTGCGCGGAATGCGGATCGTGTTGGATTTGGCTTGGGGGGCCGCGGCGCGCTTGGGTGAGGCGGTGTTTGCGCAAATGGGGGCCGATGTTATCTGTTTACACAACTCTCCTGATGGCGATCGCATTAATGTTAACTGCGGTTCTACTCATCTCGACAGTTTGCAAGCTGCTGTTTTAGAGCACAATGCTGATTTGGGATTTGCTTTTGATGGCGATGCCGATCGAGTTTTGGGTGTTGACAACCAAGGTCGATCGATTGATGGCGATTACATTCTTTATCTGTGGGGCAAGAATTTGCGGCAGCGCGAACAATTGCCAGAAAATTTAATTATTTCTACTGTAATGGCTAACCTCGGCTTTGAGCGAGCTTGGGAAGAATTGGGGGGCAAATTAATTAGAACTGCGGTGGGAGATCAGCACGTTCATGCTGAAATGGAGCGCACCGGTGCGATGTTGGGCGGCGAACAGTCGGGACACATTCTTTGTCCTCATTACGGTATTGGCGGCGATGGTTTGTTAACTGCTTTGCATATGGCTTCCCTAGTGCGGGAGTCTGGGGAATCTTTGGCACAATTGGTGGATGGCAGCTTTGAAACTTATCCCCAATTGTTGCGAAATGTCCGTGTGGACGATCGGGAAAAACGCCTGAAATGGCAGGAATGCGAGGCTTTGCAAGGAGCGATCGCCCGTGCTAAAACTGCAATGGGAGAAGAAGGACGGGTGCTCGTCCGCGCTTCTGGCACTGAACCTTTGATCCGAGTCATGGTGGAAGCTTCCAGCGCAGAATTGGCTAATTTTTGGACTGAAAATTTAGTTTTAGCAGTTCAGAAATACCACACTATTTGATGAAAATTGGGCATGGGGAATAGGGCATGGGGAATTGGTAATTGCTAATAATGTTCCTCTTCCCAGTGTACTTTCCCCATTTCTGATTTACATCAAATCGGTTAAATGATTCATAAAAAAACTTAAAATGATCATTTCTGTTGCCATCCCCACCTACAACCGCGAGCAAAGCCTGCGAGAGACGCTGGCTGATTTGATGGGGCAAGATTATCACAGTTTTGAAGTCTTAGTAGTCGATCAAACTCCCATCCATGAATCGGAAACTCAAGTTTATTTAGAACAATTGGCTAATGCTGGTAGGATTCGCTGGTTTCGGGTAAATTGGGCTAATTTGCCTGGTGCTCGTAATTATGCGGTGCGGCGCGCCGTTGGAGATATTATTTTATTTATTGATGATGATGTACAGTTGCCGAAGGGTTTTTTGGCTGCTCATGCTAGTAACTATTTAGCCCAACCGGATATCGGATGTGTGGCGGGTAGGGTTTTTGACAGAATGAAATTGGGCGATTCTGGGGGCGATTTGGCGATCGAATATTTGCCACCAGAAGCGATGGATGCAGCGATTGGTTGGTATTTTATCGACTTGGTACATACTATACAACCACAGCAAGTGCTCTCGGCTAGAGGTTGCAATATGTCATTTCGCAGGGGGGTTTTTGCCGAGTGCGGTTTGAGCTTCGATGAACGGTTTGCAGGTAGTGCGGTGCGGGAAGAGTCGGATTTTTGCTTGAGATTGCGATCGACTGGTTTTAAAATTTGGTACGATCCCAATGCTTGTTTAGTTCATTTGGGAGAAGAAAGCGGCGGGTGTCACGACATAAGTACGCGATCGCTCGAATATCAAGTCACATTTTATCACAACCACTTCCTGATGGGATTGAAAAATTTAACAGTATTTCAATGCCTAAGATTTTTTGCCAAACTGTTTGACTGTCACGTTTTCGGCAATCCACCTTGCTATAAAAGTCGATCGCCCCTTAAAATCCTCAGCAGATTTGCATTTTACATTCTGGGTTTTCTCAGCGCTATCAACACGCTAATTCAGTCGATCGCCAGAGACGGACAAATCTACACCCATCAAGATAACATCAACGCTAAATAATTTTTATTCCCAATTCCCCAATTCCCAATAAATGAGAATCCTCGTTGCCAGCCACACCTATATTGTTGACATCAATCGGGCAAAATTCAAGATTTTAGCAAACCTTGAACCTGGCATTCAAGTAACAGTTATAGTACCTCAACGCTGGAAACCAGGAGGCGTACAAAATAAAACCATAGAAAGTGAATTTTATCAAGAAGGTTCATTTAAAGTAGTACCAATTTATAACTTTAGTCAAAACAATCAAGGCTTACTCACATTTGGCAAAGATTTAATTAAGGTTTTACAGGAATTTAAACCGCAGATTATCCAAGTCGAACAAGGTTCAAAATCCCTAGCCTATGCCCAGTTAATCTTACTAAATAATTTGCTCAATCTCAAAGCAAAAAATATCTTATTTACCTGGTGGAACTTATCCTATGAATTGAAATGGCCTATTTCCCTGTTAGAAAATTGCAATCTGCAAAACACCGATGGAATTATTGCCGGCAACCTAGACGGGGCTAAAATATTGCGCCAGCGGGGCTACACAGGTGCACTGCAAGTAATGCCACAACTAGGAGTAGATGAAACTTTTTTTTATCCCACTTCTAAAGATGCTGATTTATCGCGAAAATTAGGGATTCAACCTACAGATTTTGTTGTAGGCTATGTAGGGCGGTTTGTCGAAGAAAAAGGATTGTTAACGTTGGCGACAGCTTTAGCAGGCTTGAAAAAATACCCTTGGAAATGGCTGTTAGTAGGGCAAGGAAAATTGCGATCGCAAATTACCGAAAAATCTCTTGAATTGGGCATCAGCGACAAAATAATCTGGGTAGAAAGCGTTTCCCATGAAGCTGTACCCCCATACATTAACTTGATGGATTGTTTAGTATTGCCATCCCAAACCAGTTATAAATTCAAAACTTTAACAACAGTAGGTTGGAAAGAACAATTTGGCCATGTTTTAATCGAAGCCATGGCTTGTCAAGTTCCGGTAATCGGTTCCGACTGTGGCGAAATTCCCCACGTTATGGGAGATGCAGGCTTAGTATTTCCTGAAGGAAATGTTGAGAAATTGCAAGAGTGTTTGCATCAATTAATGGAGCAGCCGGAGTTGCTTGCAGATTTGGCTAAACGCGGTTACGATCGAGTCATTAATAGTTATACAAACAAAGCTTTAGCTCAACATTTATTAGATTTTTACCAAAAGTTAGTTACCTCAGATTAAAGAATAACTAACAACTAATAACCAATAACTAATGACTAACAATTGGAATTTTAATGATAAATTCAGTTCCTTTGCCGAGAGCGGAAATACAATTGATTTCACCTTGGTGTTTTTCCACAATAATTGAATGGGAAATCGCCAAACCCATCCCAGTCCCAGAACCGATCGCCTTTGTAGTATAGAATGGGTCAAATATCCGCTGCTTGACTCTATCTGTCATCCCTACACCGTTGTCAGCAATTGCGATCTCCACCAAATTACCTTCTACCTGTGTACAAATGTGGATGATTCCCGGATTTTGGCTCTGTTCTTCTACAGCATCGATCGCATTAGCTATTATATTCATAAACACCTGATTTAACAATCCGGCGTAGCAATCTACCAGCGGTAATTCTCCGTATTGTTTAATAACTTGAATTATAGGGCGATGGTACTCCCTACCCGCTACGCTAACGGGCTGAGCTTTCAGTCGGTGTTCCAAAATCATCAAAGTGCTGTCGATGCCTTCGTGCAGGTTGACACTTTTCATGTCAGATTCATCGAGACGAGAGAAATTCCGCAAGCTGCGCACAATATCCCGAATGCGAGTCGCTCCTACCTTCATCGAAGATAGCATTTTCGGCAAGTCTTCTAGCAAAAAATCTAGTTCTAAACTATCGATTTGATCCTGAATCGCTGGCGGTGGTTCAGGAAATTCCTCTCGATACATTTGCAGTAGTCTCATGAGATTTGTGGTGTATTCTTCTGTGTAGGTAAGATTGCCAAAAATAAAACTGATCGGGTTATTTATTTCGTGAGCAATGCCTGCTACCATTTGACCCAGACTTGACATTTTTTCGGCTTGAATGAGCTGAGTTTGAGCTTGCTGGAGTTTGTACAAAGCCCTTTCTATTTTAGTGGCTTGTTCTCGCGCAATTCGCGCTGAATCGAGACTTTGAGTGTAAAGTTCTGCTTGGTTAATCGCAATAGTTAATTGATTCCCGACTGCGACTAACAGTTCCACTTCCTCGTCACTCCAGCACCGCGTGATACCCGAAGTAGCGCAGCAAATTAGACCAATTCGACTCGAAGGTGTCTGAATCGGAATGTCTAACAGAGAATTGAATCCGATAGACAGGAAAAAATCCCGTTCTACCCCATCATTAACAGCCTCAAAATCGTCGATGCGAATAATTTCCAAATTGGCAATTAGTGCCGCGTGAGAACCTGTCATCGCAGTAGGATATAAACCTAACAGCGAGGGCAAATCAGGATTTTTGGCCTCGTATGTTACATTCCAAACAGGCTGTTCTGCGTCCGGCTGATACCAAATAAATAGACATCTATCGACTTGCAGCAAATCGCGAATCTGGTGTACTGTTGTTCCTAAAATAGTATCTAAATCCAGAGAAGCACGAATTTGACTCGCTAGTTGATTCACCAGTTTTTCCTGCTCAGCTAATTTGCGGAATCTCGCTTCTGACTCTTGCAATTTTCTTTGATATTCTTTTTGTTCCGTAACATCCAAACCCAAGCCAATCAACCCGATCGCACTGCCGGTGTCATCTTTTATTTTAGTTTTGATTATCTCTAAATGGTGTAATTCTCCATCAGCCAGTTGCAAAATTTCTTCACAATAAAATGAACAATCTTGACTCCATGCTTGCACATCAGATGCCATGCAGTTAGCCGATTCCTCTACTCCCAAAACTTCGGAATAGTGAGATGCAGCCAAAAATTTTGATTCAGGAATAGCCACATCTTCACAGAACGTTTTGTTAACTAACAACATCCGGCCGCTAGTATTCGTCATCCATACCCAGATGGGAGCATTATCAATAATTCCCCTCAAAGTTTGCTGTTGTTTCCCTAGAGCCACTTCGGTTTGTTTGCGTTTAATTCCCAGGGCGATGGTATCGGCTATGGATGGTAAAGCAATCTGCGTTGATTCCTTCAATTGTTGGCGACAAAACATCGCAATTACTCCTACTAATTGATTGTCAACAATCAGCGGATATCCGGCAAAAGCGACCAGTCCCTCTCGCGAAGCCCATTCTTTGTCCATGATATGGGGATGGGGATCTTCTAAAACAGCATTAGTCAGGTGGGGTTTTAGCTCTTGGGCTATTAAACCAATCTTAAATTCCCCCACAGGAATGCGACTGTGAGCGCCGTCTATGTGAGTATAAATCCCCCCACTTGCTTGTAGTTCCAATATATTGTCACCTGGATTTAAAGTCCAAATCCGAGCAAAAGCAGCATCCAAATGGTGCACAACTGCATCGCAGCACTTTTGCAAGGTTGCAGCCAAAGTGGGATTTTGAGTGAGAGCAATTCCTACCTCTGCTGTGAATACAGACAGTTTTAATTGTGCTTCTAAAGATTGTTCTGCTTTTTTGCGATCGCTAATATCGGTGCAACTACCGACAATGCGATAAATTTGCCCCGATTTGTCCCGCAGCGGAGTCAGGTTTGTCATCAAACACACTTCTTTACCCTCGAAATTAGCGATCGCTTCGTAGGAAATTGAACTCTGTTTTTGGAGACATTCTCTGAGTTTTGTCCGAAAAAACGTTCCTATAGCTGTTCCAAACAGTTCTTGTGGAGTTTTACCCCACGCTTCCTCGGTGCTGATTCCACCCAGTAACTCGGCTGCTGGATTTAATCCGACGTAGCGAAACTCTCCGTCTTCCCCGACATCTACTACGAAAATGATGTAGTCCACACCGTCGTAAATGCTACGCAAAAATTCTGCTTTCTGTCGTAGTTGTTCTTCTGCGGTTTTGCGATCGGTAATAGGGCGAGTAACTCCTAGGATACCAATTATATTTCCTTCTTGGTCTCGCCACGGACTTTTAGTTGCTAGATATGTCTCCAGGTTCCCGTGAATGTCTTCTACTACTTCTTCGACGGTTTCCTCAATACCAGATTGGATAACTCGTCGGTCTATCTCTAAAAGTTTAGTAACTATTTTTTCGGAAAATAAATCAGTATCTTTTTTGCCTAGAATCTCTGTTTTTGACTTGCCAAAAAAAGCAGCAGTTTTCGAGTTAATCGAGACATACTCACCCTGAGTATCCTTGACAAAAATCAAGTCTTCCGTCCTGTCAAGTATACTTTCTAAAATAGAATTTCCTAGGGATTGGCATCCGGTAATGTCACGACCGACAGCATAGATTAATTCCTCTTCTCTAACAGAATTAATAGTCCAGGATATCGACTTATAAGAACCATCTTTGCATCTATAGCGGTTTTCCAATTTCTGAGAACTATTACTATCAGCTAGACTAGCAATTTTTTGACAAGTAATTTTTAGTTCTTTTGGATGTACAAACTCAATGAATTCTTTAGCTAAAAGTTCTGATTCGGAATAGCCTAGTAAGTTGGTCGTTGTGGCATTAACGAGTTTAAAATAACCGTCGAAACCAATCACGCATAGCATATCTAACGAAAAGTTAAACAAGCGATTTTTGGCATTTATTTCGTTGAATACGCGCTTTTCTTGGAGATTCTCTGTAGGAGTTAGTCCCCCTGAATCCGCCGAAAAGAACATCTTAGCTGCGGCGGACACTGCTAAAAAATGAATTGCTAGTTTACTTTGATAGAAGTTATGCAGGTTGGCTGTTATGCTAAACAATTTTGATAATAATTGTAGAATTATCCCCATTGAAAATAAACTAGGAATGCTATTTTTCATACTATTCCTCTAAATTTAGGTTAGTTATTGTGGATTGATAAACGTTTAAATCTAGATCTAAAATTACAATTCGGCAATTACCTGTTATTTATTATCTCCACCCAAGGAGTACCTCATGTTACTGACAAAAGCTATCTATCAAAATTTAATTCCTTTTTTATAATGGCACTAACTCTAGGAGATCTGCATTAGACATTTGGCGTAATATTGGCGTAATGTTGGCCTAATTCTTGTAATCAGTGGGATTGAATTAGATTGAATTAATGCTATTCACAAAAAATGAAGAAAAAATGAAGGTGTGGTTATGATTTATGAAGAAACAATGAAGAAGGACAATCTCAGGCTTTTATATATTAAGACTTGTCACAAATCTGCTGTGCAACTCCCATGTTATAAATCAGGGGTTTTGAGAATCATCGGTTGACGAGAAAGAGGAAGAAGCAGTAGCAGACAAAGCAGCCTTGCGCCCTAATTGCTGTTCCCGAATTCGCTCCAAATTTCCCGTCGGAATAGCAGCAATCAGTTGGCGGGTGTAAGCTTGCTGCGGCTGGCGGTAAATGCGCTCTGCTGTGCCAATTTCTTCGATTTTACCCTTGTTCATGACGATCGCCCGATCGCTCATAAACTTTACAACACTTAAATCATGAGAAATAAAAATATAAGTTAATCCAAACTCTGTCTGTAACTCCTTCAATAAATTTAAAACTTGGGCTTGTACCGAAACATCCAAGGCCGAAACCGACTCATCACAAATAATAAATTTAGGATTTAAAGCCAAAGCCCTAGCAATACAAATACGCTGGCGTTGACCCCCAGAAAACTCGTGGGGATAGCGCCCCATGAAATTAGGATTCAAACCAACTCTCTCTAATAAATAAGCGGCGCGATCGCGCTGTTCCTGCTGATTTTTACCAACGCTATGAATCACCATCGGTTCCATCACCGCCGCCCCAACATTCAGCCGCGGATCGAGAGAACTAAAAGGGTCTTGAAAAATAATTTGCAAATCCCTGCGCAACCAGCGCAACTTGCGGGCATACTCTTTCTGTATCCGATAATTAGCCATCCATCGCCATTGAGAAATATTGTAAGCAGGAGGCGTAATTTCTTGACCTTCAAAAAAAACTTGACCGCTAGAAATCGGAATTAATTGTAACAAAGCTCTAGCCAAAGTAGATTTTCCACAACCAGATTCGCCTACTAAACCCAAAGTTTCCCCTGGATAAACCTCAAAAGAAATATCATTCACCGCCATAAACAAGCGCTTAGTTTCCCCAAATATACCAGGCACGGGGAAACCCACTTTCAAGTTATTTACAGTCAATAAAGGAGCGCTAAGATTAGGTAGCCGTGGTGCTTTTCCCGTGGCAAAAGCGGACAATCCGCCGCTGCTATCACCATCTAAATCGATATTTTTTTCCACAATTACTAACTCACCGCTAGCGTTAGTGGTGACATCCATAAAATCCGAAACTGTGGGTAAACGGCGCAATTGCTTTTCCAGAGTTGGGCGACAAGCTAATAGACCTTTTGTGTAAGGATGTTGGGGATTGCTAAAAATTTGTTCGATCGCCTCGCATTCCACAATTTTACCTCGATACATCACCGCCACCACATCAGCAATTTCAGCAATGACGCTCAAGTCGTGGGTAATAAAAATCATGGCCATACCTCTAGAGTCGCGCAACTCCCGCAGCAAAGCCAAGATAGTTGCTTGTACTGTGACATCTAAAGCGGTGGTAGGTTCATCTGCAATTAATAAAGTGGGATTGCAAGAAATCCCCATTGCAATCATCACCCGCTGGATTTGGCCTCCCGATAGTTCGTGGGGATAGCGATCGAGCATAGCCTGTTTTTGAGCGTTGATGAGCTGCATCAAATCGCGGCCTCCAGTCATTCCCTCTGGCCCCTCTGGGGAGGAATCCTGCTGTCTCCTGGCCAAACATTGCTGCTTGAGTTCCCCATCATCGGGTAGTAGCTTCACCTCTTGCAGCAGAGAAGCGGCCTTGCGTCGTGCGACGATTGGAGATAGCTGTTGGTGCAGACAAATCGCTTCCGTCAGTTGAAACCCGATGGTGTAAACGGGGTTGAGCGAACTCATTGGTTCTTGAAAAATGGTCGCAATTTGGCTGCCGCGGTATATTTGTTTTTCCTGGGAGTGCATTTCCAGTAGATTCACTGGCTGTTTCTGAGTGCCGTCTGTGCTTGAAGAGAACCAAATTTCCCCCGAAATTTGAGTTGATACATTGGGCAGTAAACCCATAATAGCTAGGGAAGTGACGGATTTTCCTGACCCGGATTCTCCCACGATTCCCAGGGTTTGGCCTCGCTTCACGTCAAAGGAAATGCCGTCAACTGCTTTGACTGTTGCAGGCCCATCGCCTGCATCGGCAGAGTCAAATTCAACCCGCAGGTTGCGAACTTCTAGGACGGTTTCACTCATGGGTGTATGGCAAGAGTTCAGGGGATGTTAGGTGGATTGTAGCAGAATCTTAGGTTTGTTAAATCTCGATCGCAGGTTTTCGGGCCTGTTCGACAAACAAGGAATTTAGGCGATCGCCTTAACTATGTGTCATTTATTACTTTCAGTATCGCGATCTACTTGTTCTTTCTGAGATTCCGGCGCTGGTTTTTGTTGATTTTGCGATTTTTTAGTTTTCTCTAAGGCCTCGGCGTAGGACCAAGCCATGCTTACCAAAAAAGCTTTGGCCATACCGTCCACATTGTTTAAATCCCGGTTTTCCGGCGATTCAGCTTTATCATTGCCATCCTTGGTCATATTTTTGTCAGCTCCTGGGAAAGTTTTGCTAGGGACTTTTTGCTGCGTGCGATCGAACCAAACAACTTGTAATTTTTATTACTTTTGCTGGCTAATTATCTTTAAAAGTAATACCGTAACTCATCATATCATAAACTGGTTTAGCGATCGATAAATTAGAAAGAAACTTGAACTTGGCTAGTTACCCGTAGCACGGACTCCTGTTGAAAATTGTCCTTATAGGTTTTAATGATTTTCTGGATATAACGCTCTTTTTCAGGAATATTTTCATACCTGACTTTTTCGCGCAATAAAGCATCGAGATTGCTTAAAGGTTCGTCTAGCAAAAACACCGCCGGCTGGCGGACTAAAGCGCGTCCCAGGGCGACTCGCTGTCGCTGTCCTCCCGATAGTTTACCTGGTTTGCGATCGAGTAATTCTGTCAATCCCAGGGATGCTGCAACTTCCGTCACTAATCTGTGGATTTCGGCAGAGGAGGTTTTACGAATTTTGAGGCTCGATGCCATATTTTCGTATACTGTCATGTGCGGGTACAGCGCGTAACTTTGAAATACCATGGCAATATCGCGATCGCCTGGTCTAAGATAAGTGACATTGCGATCGCCAATTCTAATCTCGCCCCTAGTCGGCTGTTCCAATCCTGCAATTAACCGCAAAGTCGTGGATTTTCCGCACCCCGAAGGCCCAAGTAATGTCAGAAATTCTCCTTCGCTGACATCTAAACTAATGTCTTTGACGGGAACAACTTGAGGGCTGTAGGTTTTATTGAGGTTTTTTAGTTGGAGTTTTGCCATCATTTTTAATTGATATACGAACCGCGAAGGCGCGAAGGACGCGAAGGAAGAAGGAAGAAGTAAGAGTTGATAAGTGATTTGAGCCTAATTCAAAGTTCAAAACTATCCTTTTACTGCACCGGCTGTTAAACCTTGAACGATGCGCCTCTGGAAGACTAAAACTAGGATAACTAAGGGTAAAGTACCCAAAACAGTAGCGGCGGCGATCGGACCATAGGGAATCTCAAATACCGAGACACCACTGAGTTGAGCCGTTGCTACAGGAATAGTTTTCAGAGATTCGCGAGTCATAAATGTTAGTGCAAAAATAAACTCATTCCAAGCAGAAATAAACGTCAAAATTCCCGTGGTTACTAAAGCGGGAAAAGTCATCGGCAGCACAATCTGCCACAGCATTTCAACGGTATTGTATCCATCCACCTTAGCTGCATCTTCCAAATCTTTTGGTAACTGCTGAAAAAAACTTCGCATCACTAAAATAGTCAGGGGTAAATTGAGCGCCGTGTAAGGAATAATTAATGCTAAATAATTATTTCCCAAATTTAACGCTTTCACAATTTCCAACAGTCCCAAAAATAGCAAAACCGCAGGAAATAGCGTCACTATCGTAATAGTCGCCAGCATAATTCTCTCGCCCCACAGTCGCAATCTTGCCAAAGCATAAGCGGCAGGTGCTCCTACAGCCAAGCACAAGAGTGTAGAAGTAATGGACACAAAAGCGCTATTTAAAATGTAAAGTCCAAAAGGGCGGCGGCGGAATAAAGACAGGTAATGCTCGAAGGTAATTCGCTTGGGAATGTAGACATTGGGAATAGCAGAAATATCTGCATTTACCTTGAAAGAAGTCAGCACCTGCCAGATAATCGGTGCGAGAAAATATGCCGCAATTAACAGCGCTGATATGGGGACAATTAATTGCTGGATGTGAAAAGGTTTTTGGGTAGGTTGTTCGCGGGCTATGGACATAATTTAATTTCCTCCGGCTGCATTGACACGGGATCTCGATAACCAGTAAACTGCGATCGCAACTGCTGCTACTAACAACAAAAAAGTACACACCACCAACGCCGCCCCATAACCAAAGTCTAAATACCTCATTACCGTGCTGTAAATGTAGATAGAAACGGTTTCAGTTCCCCCGGCTGGCCCTCCTCCCGTCATCACCTGAATCAAGTCAAAAATGCCGAAAGACTGAGCAAATCGAAACAACAAAGCAATCACAATTTGGGGCATCAGCAGCGGCAAGGTAACTTGACGAAAACTCTGCCAGCTACTAGCACCATCAATGGCATGAGCTTCATACAAATCCGCCGGAATTGATTGCAATCCAGCTAATAAAAGCAAACTGACAAACGGCGTAGTTTTCCAGACATCTGCTGTAATCACTGCCATCATTGCTAAAGTTGGATCTCCCAGCCAACTAATGCTTGTTTGAATCAATCCCAAACGGATCAAAAAGTCGTTAACTACGCCGTATTGATCGTTAAAAACCCATGCCCAAGCTACTCCCATTAACGCCGTAGGCAGTGCCCAAGGTAGCAGAGAAATTGTGCGCACAATTCCGCGCCCAGGGAAAGATTGATTTAATACTAAGGCAATGCCCATACCCAGAATTAATTCCACCACTACAGAAACAACAGTAAATACTGTGGTGTTGCTCAAAGTTTGCCAAAAACGTCCATCGCCTAACATACGATGGTAATTAGCAAAACCGGAAAAAACCAGTTTGAGTTCAGTACCGAGGTTTTGGGTGAATAAACTTAACCAAAAAGCGCGTAATATTGGGTAAGCAAATACTAGCAGCAAAATTATTAAAGCTGGTGCTACTAATATCCATCCGCTTCTTTGTTCGCGCTGTCGCATTATGTCTGATTTCATGTTGTTTATTTTTAATTGATTTTTGGGCCAGTGGATGAGGAGGGTAGGCACGCACCATCCACTACCCCTACAAAACGATGATTTGTTTGAGAATGAAACAGCCCTGGGGTAGGGGGGGGTAGGGGTCTAGGGCCCGCTATCGGCCAGGGAAGTAACTTCTTCCTTCTACTGAGCTTGTTTAAAACTGCCTAATAAATTGCGAGTTTCACTAGCAGCAGTTGTCATCGCTTTTTCTGAAGTCATTTTTCCGGTAAAAGCTGCACTCAAATATCTTTGCAAAATATCTGAAGCTTGAGCATATTGAGCGATAGCAGGACGCAAAGCTGATTTTTCTACTACTTTTAAAAGCTGTGGGTAGTGGGGATATTGGGTGACAATTTTTGGATCTAAAAACAGAGATTTGTAACTGGGAACTAACCCGGTTTCTAAAATAAATTTTCGCTGGGTTTCCTCGCTAGTAAGGTATTGAATGGCTCTCCATGCTTGCTGTGGATGTTTTGAGGTTTTGGCTATTCCCCAGCCCCAGCCACCCAAACAGGAACCGCCTTGTTTACCGACACTGCTGAGCATTGGTGCGATCGCAATTTTGTCTTTAACTTTCGATCCTGCCGTATTCGCTAGCCTCCAAACATAGGGCCAGTTTCGCAAGAAAAGCGATTTACCGCTTTGAAACAATAGCCTGGTTTCTTCTTCGCCGTAGGTGCTGACACCAGCAGGAGAAATCCCAGAGGCGATCGTACTTTTGAGAAATTCAACAGCTTTAATTGCCTCCGGTTTATCTAGCCCCACTTCAAAGGTGTCAGGGTTGGCCCAGAAGCCGCCAAAGCCAGCGAGTACCTCGACAAACATCGCAGATACTCCCTCATATTGTTTGCCTTGCCACAGATAACCCCAGGTGGTTTTTCCCTGTTTTTGCAAGTTTTGAGAGATACTAAACATCTCTTCAAAAGTTTGGGGCGGTTTAATTCCAGCGTGTTCTAAAATGTCTTTGCGGTAATAGAACATTCCGGCATCGGAAGCGTGGGGAATCCGGTAAAGTTTGCCTCGATACCGCCCGCCTTCGACGTTACCTTTGATAAATTTTGAAAGTTGTTGGGGAGAAATTTTGTTTGTTAAATCGAGCATCCATCCGGCGGCGGCAAATTTGGGAACCCAGACAATATCCATGTTGATGATGTCGTAGGGCGAATCGCCTAACAAAAAGGCAGATGTGTAAAGATTTTCTAGGAGGTTGCTATCAAATGGCCCTTCGATGAGGTTGATGCGAATGTCGGGGTTTTTTTGTTCAAATTCTTGGATGAAGGGTTTCCAGTTCACAATGTCTTGGCCCTGCATTAACATTGTCAAGACTACTGGCTGCTGGGTGCGGGCTGGGAGGATAAATAGGAACAAGAAGGTGACTAGGGTGAGGGTGAATAGGGCTAATAAAGTGGGTGGCTTTTGCCACCCCCATGAAGGTGGGGAGTTGATTTTGTGCATGATGTTGTCAGAAATAGAATTGTGCGATCGCTATTTCTCTCATAACTCGCTTTCTGTTGTTTCACGGGATTTAGCCAGTTTGTGCAATAAAAATTTAAGTTAACTTAAGCTTACTTAATAATACGGGAGTGCAGAGTATCAAAGGGGGCTGATATAAAATCCTCTCTTCATCGTCCTGTATTAAACTCTCTCTTCTCTTGCTTCGCGTCCTACCCTACGGGAACGGCTTCGCCGAACGCGCCTTCGCGGTTAAATCACCTGACGATACAACCGGAATTGATATGACGGATGACTTCTTCCTTGTTGCTTCTACTTATTTCTAAATACAAAAAACACCGCTCCTCGAAATAGGAGAACGGTGCATAGGGGGTGTTATGGGTTGTTGTCTGGGATTAACCCTAACAAATCAGTTTTGTCCTCTGGCAAGGCCTTGTGATGGTTCAGAAATTGGCACAAACCTGTGCGATCGCCCCATCGATCGTGGTTATTGACCCAACCACTCAACCACAGCATCTTCCTTGGTATTGGTGTTCCGTTGAGGGGTTTCGCGCTCGAATTTCATGTGGACGGCGCGGTTTTGTTCGCCATCGGCGGCTACTGCAAAAATCGGATAGTCGATCGAGCCATCTTGGAAAGACATCTGGAAGCGGAAAGTGCCATCAGCATTCAGCTTGATCTGTTGTCCGCCAATGTATACAGTCGCGTCAGGTTCCGTAGCACCATAGACGATCAGTTCCGCATCAGCAACCAACCAGAACTGACGGGGGCGCATCGGTGCTGCGAAGCCAACTCCAGACATACCAGCACCGGACATGGTGAGGCCAGACATACCCACACCGGACATGGTGAGGCCAGACATACCCACACCGGACATGGTGAGGCCAGACATACCAGCACCGGACATGGTGAGGCCAGACATACCAGCACCGGACATGGTGAGAGCGGACATACCTACGCCGGACATGGTGAGAGCGGACATGGCCGGGGCTGCCCACATACCCACACCGGAGGGGAAAACGTAGGAACTTAAAGCTTGTTCGTGGATGCCCACTTGCTGAACCGAACCTGCGACGTGCTGCATCGATCCGAAGACAGAACCTGCGACGCGCAAGGATTCCGCCGATTCTGCCATACCAAATATTTGCTGGTAAATGCCGTTACCGTTGCTGTAAGCGGCGGCTGTTGCTGTGGCCATTTTCTTGGCCGGAGGAACCAGTTCGGCGAAGGTTTTGCCACGCAAGTCTTCTTGCCAGTCCAGGGTGATGAATTGGTCTTCGATCCAGTCACTCGGATAGACTGGCGGGACGCGGACTTGGGCCGATCGCGCTAATACCAACCAACGGCCGTCGGCGCAGCGGTAGCCGATGTCGATCGCATAATCGCGATCGCTAACGGGGATTGGGACGTACCATTCGCGGGCTAGTTCGTCGCAAGGATATTCTTGAATGCTGTGGGGACTTTGGATTTCGAGGTTAACATCTGTGACGTCGTAGATCCGCAGGGCCAGTTGCTGTCCACCTAGGCGCCGCATTTCTTGTTTGCGATCGTTGGAAATATCCCAGTAGGTATAAGCCCATTCGGGGTCTCGTGGCATCAAAACAACCCGACTTTCGCCATACCCGTTGGGCAAATCTGCTAAACCTTCATCGACAGAGGAAAGAGAACCACCTGTCCGATCTTCTTGACCTAGTTCAAATTTTGTTGCTTCCACTGCTTCTTGCGCCTCTAATTTACGAGATGGACTGTATGAAAATTTGGTACGCTGAATTTCTTGAATTGATGCCAGAAGTTGCGATTTCCGCATCCGGCTGTAGCGGGAGACTCCACATTCGCTAGCTACTTTGCGTAGTTGCCGCAAAGTCATCTCTTCTAATGGTGGGCGTTCTTTTGCCATAAATTTTTTCTCCACTAATTTTGGATGGCGGGTTAGGTTTTCCGGTAACATACAATAAATATGTTGACTTTTTGAGGTAGAAACTCTTGATAACAGCAAATATGCTTGAGCTTCCAAACCTCTCCAACCTTTGAAGCCTTGCTTGTTTTCACTTAGTTAAGTCGCCCATATGGAGGCTATAACTTGTTGGCTTCCGCGCGCTACATCCGGTCTAGCTAAAGGTTTTCCCTCGATTTTTACTCGACAAAATCGATGAGAGTGAGTGCGATCGATGCTACTACCAATGCTATTGATCGCAGCTCGGACGCTCTTTGACTCGCAGAAATGGTTATTCACAGCATTTCTTTGGGATCGCTTTGTCATGGTTTAATAATGCAGACAATTTACGGTCTGGTCAAGGGGTTGTTCGCTTCAATCATGGGTACTTATACGCATTTTCGTGATTTTGGGGATCAATATGTCAGGAAATCCTGACATACTTTAGTTTAGGGGATCGGTCTTGAGGTAAATGTTAGGATTTGACGACATATTTGTGGTTGGGGGCGATCGGGTGGCCAGAAACCGGGTTTTTTTCCAGAACATTTCGTTAGAGTCCACAAAAACCGCAAAAACCCGGTTTCTTTAGTAACGATTATTGAGTTTTGTCAGCGTTGGCAAATTCTTGAATTATTCGTTCGCTGGCTCATACTATATGCTACTATAGCAGATAGTAGCATGATTAAATCAAAGGTAGAAGATACAATGTCTATAGAATTAAAAGAAAAAGACATCGTGGGTGGAAAACGCAAGCGGGAGTTGATAGCGGTATACATCCCCAAAGAAAAGAAAGTCGCTTTAGAGGCGTGGGCCACCTCAGAAGAGCGATCGGTTTCTTGGATAGTCGCCAAGCTGATCGATCGAGCACTTGACTCCCGTCAACAGCAGCAGGAAGGTTCGGACAATGACAAATAACCCACTTAACTATCTCGAAGATCCTGAAGATGAAATCCAGCGTATGGGGAACCCTCAAACCGAATCCGTTATAGCAGGAACCAGAAAAAAAGCAGTTGAACGTTGCTTAGAAGAAGCAAAAGGACGGAATTTACTCGCAGTTCAACACTTTCAGAAAAACATTTGGCAGTGTATTTTCCCAGGAGGCGAAGATGAAAACTAAAGGTACAATTGTTTGGGACTATAAACAGGGTTGGAATTCTCCAGAACTAGAAGTTCCAGCAACAGGTAAAATTGCTATTTTTGTCGATTACCCAGATGACGACTTAAGTATGCCCATCATCGAACTCGAAGTAGAAGAACTTTTGTCAAGTTTAGGCTATGTTGGTGAGGGTCGCTACATTGGAGAAAACGATCGCCTCAAACCCTGCGATACAAAAACTGTTACTTATGTAGAAACATTCTCCATTGAAGAGTTGAGCCATCATCTCAGAATACTGAATCAAACCATCATTCCGAGGGAATGGTTTTATATCTTAAATTCAGAGGGAAATATTATTCATCTTCAAAAGGCGATCGTTCCAGCATAACCGCTCCGCTTGGGATTTACGCACGAGTGGCCAGAAACCTGGTTTTTGCGAGAAAACTTCGTCATAACACGCAGAAACGCATAAAAACCCGGTTTCTTTGGTCTGAGTGGGTAAGTCCTGAGAATGAATATGTCTTTGGGAAGATGATAAACTGGAAAACATCCGGCTGAGGCTGTCGGAGGAGTGAAGGTGAGAAGCAGTAATTCAATTTACAGGAGTTAGACTCAAATGCCCCCAAGCCGCCAATTAGCTGATTTAGAAGAAACTTTAGATTCGTTGTATGAAACTATCGGCGAAGCACAGAAGCGTCTTGCCTACGCTAACGATATCTTTGAAAAGAACGCTATAAAACAACGAATTAGGAAAGAAGTTTCCCCAGAAATTCGCAAGTATGAGGCTGAGTATTGGGCTTTGCTCGCGAAAGAGACATATTCTTATGCAGTTGAAGAAGATGAGGCAAGTAGTGCGATTGTAGAGGTTCAGGCGCAAGTTGTACGAGTAATTGAAAGCCAACCTAATCTGAATGATGAGTTAATGCAGAAGTTACAAGCAATTCTAGAGAAGCTGAATGAACCGGAGACACCTGTAGCAGCTAAAGCGATGTTAGCTTTGCCTCTGATACCTGGGATTTTGTCCTATGAAGTCGAACTGGATACAGAAAACTTGTTGAGAAGGGCATTTGATCCAATCAAAAACCTCTGCAAAAGGGCTTTACAAAAAAAGTAATTAACCCCGATACCTCTTGCCCGTATCGGGGCTTGTCAGCATTTACAGAACAAGATAAAGACTTATTTTTTGGGCGGGAGGAGTTTACACAGCAATTAGTAGAGGCTGTGAAAAAACATCCTTTAGTACCTGTAATTGGTGCGTCTGGAAGTGGAAAATCTTCTGTTGTGTTTGCTGGACTCATTCCTCGGTTGCGGGCAGAGGGAACTTGGCTAATTGAGTCTTTTCGTCCTGGTTCTCCCAATAAAAATGCTTTTAGTAACTTGGCATCAGCACTTCTTCGCCAGTTGGAAACTCAAATGACTGAGACTGAAAAACTGATAGAGAGTAACAAGTTGTCAAAAGCACTTGAGCAATCACATATCCCTTTGTCGGAGGCGCTCACTCGCACTTTAACAAAATATTCAAAAAAACGTTTTTTATTGGTAATCGATCAGTTTGAAGAACTGTATAAGCCAGATGTTAAAGAAGAAGATCGACACAATTTTTTAAACCAAATTCTGAATGCTATTAAAGAACAGCATAATTGTAATTATACTCTTCTCCTGACTTTGAGGGCTGATTTTATACCATTTGTACTGTCATATCAACCTTTTGCGGAAGCTTGGTCAAAATCAGACCACAAATGGCTGCTACCGATGAATCGTCAGGAGTTGAAAGCTGTCATTGAAGAACCTGTAAAGCATAAGGTAAAAATTGCAGCTAAATTAACTGAACGTATTCTCAATGCGGTAGAAGGTAAAGCAGGTAATTTACCTCTACTAGAGTTTGCTTTGACGGAGTTATGGACAGAAAAAAAACAGGTTGATGGTGAGTTTGAGTTAACCTATCAGGCTTATGAGGACATTGGTGGAGTAGAAAATGCCTTAGCTAAGCACGCACAAAAGCAGTATAATGATCTGAATCCGGCAGAACAGCTAAAAGCACAACAGATTTTTATTCAATTAGTCTATCCAGGACAAGGAACAGAAGATACACGAAGATTGGCAACTCGTTCAGAAGTGGGAACTGATAATTGGGATGTCGTTGCCAAGCTAGCCGATGCACGTCTGGTTGTGACAGGAAGTAGAACATTAGAGGCAACTCCCACCGGTAATCTTCAAGAATCTAATTCTGCTTCTGAAGAAACAGTTGAAGTTATCCATGAAACGTTAATCACAAAATGGAAAATTTTAAAAGATTGGATAGATGGCGATCGCGAATTCCGTACCTGGCAAGAACGGTTACGGGCAAATATAAATCAGTGGAAAATTAGCCAAAAAGATAATGGTGCATTGTTGCGAGGATTTTCTTTAAATGAAGCTCGAAACTTCCTCAAAAAGTATCGAAATTATATAACAGATCCTGACGAGCGTCAATACATTAAGATCAGCTTACAAGTTTTTAGAAATGAGGAAGCTATACGTAAAAAGAAAGAATTTGAACTTCGTACAATCTATGAAAAGAACAAGACATTAGCGGAGGCGAAACAACAAGCTGAAGCTCAATTAACTGAAGCGCAACAGGAAAAGAAATATATTATTACTCAAGCTGAGCAAGAAAAAACGCAGATCCTTACTCAAGCTGAACAAGAAAAGACACAGCTCATCGCTCAAGCTGAGCAAGAAAAGACGCAGATCCTTACTCAAGCTGAACAAGAAAAAACACAGCTTATCGCTCAAGCCGGACAGGAAAAGACTCAGATTGTTACTGAAGGCAAGCAGGAAAAAAAACAAATAATTCGCAGTGGGCTTTCTGGACTAGCTGTAATCGTGGTTGTCGCGTTAACAGTAGTAGGTGCAGCATGGAAAGGACTGACAGAAACTCAAAAAGGTACACAGCTAGAACAGCAAAGTAATAGCATTGTCAGACAATTTGCCAATAACCAAATACAAGGTTTACTCTCGGCAATACAAGCAGGAAAAGAGTTAAAAGAACAAGTAAAAGACAATCGTCCGCTTGAAAAGTATCCCACAATTAGACCAATATCAGTTTTACGAGAAATCCTAGACAAAATTCACGAAAAAAATACATTTAATACGAATCAAGAAATAATAAAAAGTCTTAGCTTCAGTCTCGACAGCAAGTACATCGCCACCGCAGGACAAGATGGGACACTCCGACTCTGGAATTTATCAGGAAAACAAATTATTAAACCAATAAAAGCACATGACGGTAGGGTTAATGGTGTAAATAGTGTCAGCTTTAGCTCTGATGGTAAAACGATTGCTACATCCGGTGAGGATGGTAAAATCAAAATTTGGGACTTATTCGGCAACTTAAAAATTACTTTGTTAGAGAAAGAGGGCGGAGTTAAAAGTGTCAGTTTTAGTCCCGATAATAAAAAACTAGCCACAGCAGGCGATTATGGGATTGCTCGCATCTGGGACTTATCCACTAAAAGTTCGGTTCAATTAGAAGGATACAAAGTAATAAAAATTAATAGTATAACTTTTAGTCCTGATGGGAAGAAAATTGCTACGGCTGGATATGATGGCACGGTCAGATTCTCAGACTTATCAGGAAAACCAGTAGGTTCCATAATAACACCACATAATGGGAAACCAGTTTATCATGTCAGTTTCAGTCCAAATGGACAACTTTTAGCTACAGCAGGGGAAGACAATGTAGCACGTATTTGGAACTTATCTGGACAAGAACAGAAAAAGCTAGAAGGGCATCAGGGTTTAGTGAGTTTTGTAAGTTTTAGTCCTGATGGCAAGCGTCTCGTTACAACTTCAGAAGATGGAACAGTTAGAGTATGGGACTTCTTGTCTGGACAGGAAATCTATCGGTTTAAAGGGCATGAGCGCAAGGTTTTAAGTGCTAGTTTTAGTCCAGACGGTCAGTATCTAGCTTCTGCGGGAAAAGATGGTAAAACTAGAATTTGGAATTTATCAGATCGACAAAAGACTCAAACGACTCAATTTAAAGGTCATCAAAGCGATGTCAATACTCTGAGTATCAGTCCTGATGGAACGCGAATGGCTTCTGGAGACAATAATGGTTTTGTCAGATTGTGGGACTTGTCTACTAATAAGCAGATAAACAAAGAATTTAAGGCTGATAATAGAGGTCGTATTTTGAGTATAACGTTTAGTCCAGATAGCAAGTTTTTGATTTCAGGTGGAGAAGAGGGAATTGCTAAAATTTGGGATTTATCGGGACAGTTAATCAGACAATTGAAAGAAAAGCAAGGCAATTCTTTTATTTCTAGTCTTAGTTTCAGTTCAAATGGAAAGTATATTGCTACAACAGGCGCAAATCAAACGCCTAAAATTTGGAGTTGGGATGGTGAAAAAATTGCCAAAAAAATTGCAACGTTAGAAGGTCATAAAGATTTAGTGTATCAAGTTAGCTTTCATCCCAAACAAGAGCTTATAGCTACTGCTGCATGGGACGACACGATTGGACTGTGGAAGTTGTCTGATAATAAAGTGAACAAAATTAAAATCTGGTCTGGAGATCAAGGAAAAATTCGGAGTTTGAGTTTTAGCTCTGATGGAAAATACCTGGCTACAGCAGATGACAATAGTGAACTTAAAGTCTGGGATTTATCAGGTCAAGAAAAACTTAAGTTATTTACTTATCAAAGAGAAATTCAAGCTGTAACTTTTAGCTCGGATGGCAAGTATATTGCGACAGGAGGAAAGGATGGAACGGTTAAACTTTGGGACTGGCTGGGACGGCAAGTTTTTGAGTTTAAAATCGAAAAAGGTTCAGTTTGGGATATCAGTTTTAGCTCTGATGGACGCTCAATTGTTGCCGGTGGTGATAGCGGTGAGTTGCAGTCATGGCCGGTTAAGGATCTAGATCGATTGTTGGCTGAAGGCTGTGACTGGCTGAAAGGATATCTTGAAAATTCTAGACAAGCAAAAGATAGATTGGAAGTCTGCCGTAATAAAGATAGCAATCCTAAATGAATTATCAACATCTTGTAGGTTGGCTTGAACGAATTGAAACCCAAAGCTTGCCGAAACAAGAATGTTGGGTTTCTTTCCTTAAGTCAACCTACTATTGCGGTGCCCACTGCGGATCGTTGCTAAGGTCATTGCTCAACGTTATATTACGTGGCTCATCTGGATAGAGATACGAGAGAGACTCAACAATTTTTGTGGCTTCTGCAAGACTTAGAGTATCGGAATGTAAATGATAATTCCACGCAGAACTATCACCATCTGATGGACTATTTTCTGATGTATTATTAGGTAATGGTGGACGAGCACTTATAATAACGTCTATAGAAGACTTATCAGAAGTTTTATCAAATTCTTTGTATCCAATAATCACTTCACCAAAAGCAGGTGAATTAACTGCTTTAAGTTTTGGGGCATAAGGAGGTCCCCCTGCACCAGGGCCTTCTGCGTAAGCAGTGATTGTAAAACTATTATTACTCGCATTCTTATAAGAAATTTGATACTTTACGTCATAGCCGTATGGATCTTTAGGAGGAACTTCAGGTTTAAAGCTATGAAGTTTAAATCCTGGGGGAAGATAAGTTGGTAAAACTGCATCAACTTTGTGTAGTTTACCCAGACTGTCTTTGAATACAATATTTTTCAACTGTTCTACTTGCTGTGGTATTAGTTGTGAAGCTTTAGCTACAGCATCTTTTGTCGGCTGAGGTTTCCGCTTAGTAGCCGTGATTATAGCTTCTCCTACTTCAACACCATCCAACTTAGGAACTAGAACTTGTTGAAATTGATATGCGCGTTCCTGACTAGAAAATTGCGCTACTAGGATAAATGTCCCTTCTTTGTCTATCCTAGTTTTGTTGTAATCAGCATCTCCACAAAATTTAGATTGTACAGTTTCTACATCAACATTCATACTGTTGTAAAAAGGCATCCAAACAGGATAAGTCTTGAAATTATCTGCTTTGGCGTCCTTGGGTAGTTTATCGCTACAACTTGCTTGCGGGAACGAAATGCTGTCAAAAGGATTCGTGGGTTGACTGGTTTTCGTCTCTGGCAATCGATCGACTTTTTGCGGTTGTGGTGTTGACTGTACTTTAGAGTTAGTCTGAGTTCGATCGCAGGCCACTAGAAAGCCAATCAGGAGTCCAATCATCAATGTATTTAGTTTCATATTGTTTTTTAGATCGGGTTAAGGATTCAGGTATTGGAGCGATTCAACGATTTTGATTGCTTCTCTAATATTAATAGTTTCGGTAGAAAAAGAGTATTCACGATTTGTGTTTTTGTTGTATAAAATGCCAGTAGCACATACTAGATGTGATTTATTTATGTCATTATCAAAATATGTATATGCAACAATGATTTTTCCTAATTCTTTTGAATTTACTTCAATCTCCTTGTATCCTAAAGGTTCATCACCACAAAAACAACAAGCACTGGCAATTTCAAACCTAGAATCGCTTGAATTACTATATTCAATACGATAGTAACTATTATTTGAATCTTTCCAAGCGTATAATTTTTTAACTTTAAATCCAGGAGGAATATAAGTTGGAACAATAGCTTTGAGTTTTAATCTTTCCATCTTTAATTTATCCTTTAGCACTAAGTCGCTTTTTTCTAAAGACACCAACTTCTCGACTTCTTGAGTAGTTAGTTTTGCAGCTTTTCCGATCGCATATGGTGAATTATCAGCACCAACTACATTATCAGCTTTTTTATCTTGACTTTGTTGATCACCTGTGGGTTGTGCGGCTTTAGCTGCATTTTTAGTAGATTTTGGTATTGGCTTACCACCTATGACGGTAGCCTCACCTACCTCTACACTGGTATTCCCTAACTTACGTGCCAGAAATTCCTTAAATTGATTAACACGTTTTTCGTCAGTGAAAGATGCGACTTGTATAACGTATTTGCCCTTATCTTTTGTGGTTATTTTTAAAGCATCTCCACAATAATTAGCCTTAATAGTTTGTAAATTGCTGTCGCTGTAATCGACGAATACTGGATATAACTTAATTGTATCTGTTTTCTTGTCAGTTGGCATTCGATCGCCACAACCTGCTTTAGGGAATGAATCGCTATCAAAAGGATTAGGTAAATTTGTGGCTGTGGGTATGGATGTTGGTGTTTTTTCAGATACTACTGGAGTGGTTGTTGCTTTTGGTGTTGATGTTTTTTCAGATACTACTGGAGTGGTTGTTGCTTTTGGTGTTGATGCTTTTTTAGATACTACCGGAGTGATTGTTGGTTTGGGTGTTGATGTTTTTTCAGATACTACCGGAGTGGGTGTCGGGCTGGGTGTGGCGCTTGGTGATACTGTTGGTGCAACTGTCGTAGTGTCGTTACAGCCAACTAACAGTGCGATCAATAATCCAGGGATTGCCAAATTTAGTTTCATGTTTAAGATTTATTTGTATGTATAGCATCAATTCCGACTCTCAGGCAGAGTCATCAGGATGTTTTACGCAGATAAATCTAACTAAATAAGTCGGCTTCTCAGCCCGATCGCAAAATTTCTACTTTTACCAGTCTTGACAAAAAAGTAAATTTGTGAATACAGCAGATATTTTACGTCAATCCTGTATAATCGGTAGTGAAGCTCGATCGCCCAAACCGAATATGCCTGCCAAGGATCTCTACCACGATACTGTCAAACAAGGGCTCATCAAAGAAGGGTGGAAATTCAATCTGAGGTAATTAGCCAATGGATAAGATAGAGAACTATCGCACTCTAATCAAAAAGATTTTGAGCGAGTACGATCGCCTAATCGCAAACCAAACCACAGCCAATACAGAGATGCTTCTAGCCTTTGACGAAAAACACGATCAATATCTTTGGTTTCAGGTAGGATGGCAACAAAATAAAAGAATCAGAGGAATTACAGTTCACATCCAGATTAAAAATGATAAAATTTGGATAGAAGAAGATTGGACAGAAGAAGGAATCGCCAACGAACTCTTAAAAGAAGGAGTTCCTCAAATCGATATAGTGCTGGCTTTTCACCATCCAGACGATCGCCCTTTGACAGATTTTGCTGTTGCCTAAAAACCTCCTTACCTAGCAAACTCTAATTTTGCCTCCCGCTTGTTCAAATGCTAACTAGCACTTTCTTCCAGCAATTGACGAACAAAATTAGTCCTTGTAGGGTGCGTCGGTATCAGATTTTTCAGGTTCCCAAATAGATGACTGATGGCGACGCACCTACGATATCTACTGAGATGATATATTGTCGGTAACGAGAGTCCTTGTAGGGTGCGTCGCTATCAGATTTTTCAGGTTCCCAAATAGATGACTGATGGCGACGCACCCTACGATATCTTCGTTTATGTAGCGGCGGTTTCAACCGCCGAGGATTTCGCAACAACATCGAAACATTCACCAACCGTAATATAATAAATTACAGCAGTACATCAATCCCATATCTCAAATCCCATGCCCCTAACGCTTTACAACAGCTTGACCCGTCGCGAATCACCTTTTGAGCCGATCGAACCAAAAAAGGTACGGATGTACTGCTGCGGCGTTACGGTGTACGATTACTGCCACGTCGGCCACGCCCGCGCTTACATTGTATGGGACATGGTGCGCCGCTATCTGATGTGGCGCGGATACGATGTTCGCTACGTCCAGAATTTTACCGATATTGATGACAAAATACTCGATCGCGCCCGCGAAACAAATTCCACAATGGAAGCCGTAGCCCAACGCTTCATCGACGAATATTTTGCAGACATGGACAAGCTGAATATTCTCAGGGCCGATGAATATCCCCGCGCCACTCACTCGATGGATGGCATAAAACGGCTGATTCACGAATTAGAAAATAAAGGTTATGCCTACGCTTCTGGCGGCGATGTTTACTACAATGTGAGGCAGTTTGCCGATTACGGAAAACTTTCCGGCCGCAAGTTGGAAGAAATGCAGGCTGGGGCTAGCGGCAGATTGGAAATCGCAGAAATAGAGGCTCAAAAAAAGCGAGATTCGTCTGATTTTGCTCTATGGAAAAGCGCTAAACCCGGTGAACCTGCATGGGATTCATCTTGGGGAAAAGGCCGCCCCGGATGGCACATTGAATGTTCGGCGATGGTGCGCGATTGCTTGGGTGAAACTATTGACATTCACTGCGGTGGTTCCGATTTAACTTTTCCGCACCACGAGAACGAAATCGCTCAATCTGAAGCGGCGACGGGGAAATCTCTTGCTAATTATTGGATGCACAATGCTTTTGTGACTGTCAATGGCAAAAAGATGTCTAAGTCGTTGCACAATTTTATTACAATTCGCGATTTGTTGGAGGGGAATTGGTCGGGTGATTTGGAATCTAACTCCCCCCAGCCCCCCCTTGGTAAGGGGGGGAGTAAGAATGATGCGAAAGCGGTTGAGCCGATGGCGGTGAGGCTGTTTGTGTTGATGGCGCAGTACCGCAGTCAGATTGATTTTACTGAAGAGGCGATCGCCTCTGCAAAAAATGGCTGGCATACTCTTCAAGAAAGTCTACTTTTTGGTGATGTGCACGGTTCCCAATTGGGCTGGGATGCAGATAAAATTCTGGACTTGCCCATAGTGGAGAGTGAGGCTGTACAGCAATTTAGAGCTGCGATGGATGATGATTTCAATACTCCGAATGCTTTAGCTGTTCTGTTTGAATTGGCGAAGGAATTGCGGCGCGAAAGGAATATAATTGTACATGGGGGAAAAACGGAAATACCTTCGGAAGTGTTGCAACAAAAGTGGCAGAATCTTGTTAAGTTAACCGAAATTTTAGGATTTAAAAAACCCAGTCACCACGTGCTAAGTGGGAATATCAATCTCACTTTACAAATTTCTGGTATTGGTAGAGGTACAATCATAAGGGGATTAACTGATGAGGATATTGAGGCGATGATTCAGCAGCGGAAGGATGCGCGGAAGGCTAAGAATTTTGCTGAGGGCGATCGCCTTCGTGATGAACTTAAGGATAAAGGCATTACTTTGATAGACCAAAAGGATGGTACAACAATCTGGCACCGCGGTTAAAAAATCCCATTAGTACAGTTCAAGACAATCTAATGCGCTGTTTTCCATAAATTCTTGAATTGTTTCAACTCCACACCGAAAGATTGCTTCCACGCTACTTGTCGGTGCATTACCGCATCGCAGCCAAATCACTTTTGGAGGTGATCCGTAAAGACGACTTCGTTCAGCAAAGTCCGCGTCCTGCGTTACAATACAAAAGCCTTCAGACTTTGCAAACTCCCAAATCTCGCTATCATCTATTTCGGTTAGATTATGGAACTGAACATGACTAGATTCAGGAAAAATATCAGCAAGTAGAGTTACGAGTTTCCGGCTTAAGTTTTGGTCAAATAGAAGTTTCATAAACAGCAGTTTCAGACGCCACCTACCACAGCAATCAGACAACGTTCTCTGTCAGCAGCAAATTCTAAACACGCTCGAATGTCGAGCTCCGTCAACTCTGGAAAGTCGTCGATAATCTCTCCATGAGACATTCCCGCAGCCAGCCAACCCAACACATCATATACCGTAATTCGCATTCGCCTGATGCAAGGCTTTCCACCGCGTTTACCTGGTTCAATCGTAATGATGTTCCGATAACTCATAACAAAACCGAGTTGAGTACACTTTTATTTAAGTTTAGCCTAGATTATTTAACTTCTTCACAAACTTCGCCACAGCACCCACAAATTCTGCGGTAGACTCATAAGGCAAAACATTGCGCCCCGGCATTAATAAACCTTCCGCACTGGGAAAATTAGCTAAATATTGCGCTAATCTTTCCTCTGGTTTTTCTTCCTTACCAGCTTGACTAATACTGGAAGCTTGTTCTCCCATGATGACGAGTGTAGACCGATCGCACTTTTGGATAGTGCTACTATAATCCTGCCGCCAAAAACCCGCTAAAAACGAGAAAACCGCATGACGGCTGTCAGGATTAGCCGCCCCAGCCTGCAAAGCATCCAGCCATTCGCTGTCAACTTTTGCCGCATCCCCAAACAGTTGTTTAATGGAAAAAGAGCGCAGAAATTCGGTGCGTCTGGCGTAGCGGTAAAACGCATTTCCCAAGGGAGAATCTAACAAATTCCACACAATTCTTTGCTGCTGTGCGGTAGAATGTTTGTTCATCACCCCCCAAGCCGGAGGTCCAGCCAGCACTAGCCCCTGCATTAAATTCAAACTGCTTTCCTGCTCAATTTTTGCTAAAGCTAAGGCTACTGATAATAAAGCACCTTGCACCAGGACGATCGCAGGTTTTTTGACTACAGTCTCCAAGAAAAACTGCAACTGTGCCGCCCAATCGTCGGGATAGCAGGCTACAGCAGGCATTTCGCATTCCCCACAACCCAAAAGATCGGGATTGTAAATCGGATTGCTCTGGCCTGCTTGGTTCCAACTTTCGCAAAATCTATGCCAAAAGACCCTTGACAAACCAACTCCTATAGGATGAATTAATAACAAAGGAATGCTATCTTCAGTGGCAGTAGTTGGGCGGTAAACTTCATAAGCACAGCGATAATTTTGCCACTCATAAAACAGCGTTGGTGATTTTATCGACAAAATGGCTGACACATCTTGAGTTGAAGATTGCGGTTGCATATTATTTTTTTGTGCAGAAGTTAGTTTTTATTATAGTATAAGTAGGGGCGGCTTTCACCCTAACAATTTTGGGTAAAAGAAGAGATAGATAAACCCACCCTCTTAGACTACATTTATTATTTAATTATGTCAGAACAGCGGATAACTATTTCTTTACCTAACTTGCTGCTCATCATAGCATCTTCCTTGCTGTTATTGCTGCTGTGGCAATTGCGGAGCCTGTTAGTAATTATCATGATCTCAGTCGTGCTTGCGGCTTCCATCGTACCCATAGTCAATTGGGCCGAAACCAGGCGGATTCCCCGCTGGCTGGCAGTGATTATGGTTTATTTAGCTCTCATCGGCGGATTTAGTGGCACTGTAGTATTAATTGGCCCCACAGTCATCGAACAAATAGAATTACTGCTGCGACAGTTACCAGTTTATGCCGAAAGTCTAGAAACCGCCGCCACGAGCTTAGCAAGTCGCTTGACTGACGATGCACCAAGCTTGGTGGGACAATTGTTGGATACTCAATCTTTGACTAATTGGCTGATTCGATCGAGTCAACAACTGGTTTTGCGATCCTATAGTTTAACCAGAGGCATTCTGGGCGGTTTCTTCAGTTTAGTTTTAGCCTTATTTATTTCAGGTTACATGGTAGCCGACAGCGAAACCTTAATTAACAGTTTAGTACAATTTTTCCCCAAACCTTGGGATGAAAGATTAGCAGCCCAAGCTACACCGATTGGTCAAAGAATGGGAAGTTACATTCGCGGGCGATTTTTAGTTTCCGGGATTTTAGGCCTATTCATTACCACAGGTTTGAGCATTTTGGGAATGCCGGAATTTTCTTTAGGCTTAGGTGCGATCGCAGGCGTGACCAACCTAATTCCCTTCATCGGCCCGGTATTGGGAGCAGTGCCAGCATTAATCGTAGCATTAGCTAAAGGTGGTTGGGTACTTTTATGGGTATTGCTATTATTTGCGATCGTCCAAAACTTAGAAACTTACGTCCTCGATCCTTTATTGGTCGGTTCCTCCGTAGGAGTTCATCCTTTGTATCAATTATTATCGGTTTTAGGAGGGGTTCAAGTATTGGGAATTATCGGGGCGGTGATTGTGCCACCTTGGTTTGCAGGAGTTGCTGCTTTGATTGAAAACTTGTATTTAAAACCCAAGCTTAGGGGCGAACATAGGTCAGCATTAACTCAGGCTAAAAAAAATTCGGACTTACCACCTGTGACACCTTCGATGTGACAGCAATTAACCACAATAGGTCTAGGGTCAAGGGTTAGAATTTGGAGAATACACTCTTGCTGAAGGATGCCAAACAGCCTGGGCTTTGGGAATAAGTCAGCGTAGCTACAAAAATAGACTACCCAGATACCTGACAAATTCTGCGAACTCGAGTATCCGAAGTGATACCCCAACGACTCTCCACCTGTTCCCCCAACGACAATGCAGAAAAAGTTCCTTCACACAATCAAAGGACATTCCTGGCGGTACTTCCTCTCAGTAGGGGCGATCGCCCTCATCTACTTTTTGGCGTCCAAATTCGCCATTTCCACACTCACACTGAGTTCAGAAGTATCCCCCATGTGGCCAGCAGCAGGAATTGCCCAAGTTGCACTCCTGCTATTCGGGCGTCAACTGTGGCCAGGCGTCGCCATCGGCGGCTTCCTGTTTAGCATGAGCGACCCTTCAACTAACATCGCCAGCGCCTTCATCTCCGCCAGCGGCAGAGCTTTGCAAGCATGGACAGGAACTTACCTGCTGCAACGGCTTCACTTCAGCGCCGGACTCGATCGACTCAAAGACATCTTAGGAATAGTCGGACTAGCAGCCTTCGGCTCTACCCTGATCAACTCCACCATCGGCAGCCTCGTCCAATGTCTCACAGGCTTATCTAGCTGGAGCAATTTTGGCAGAATTTGGGCGACTTGGTGGGTGGGAGACGCCATGGGAATTTTGCTCATCGCCCCCCTGATCCTGACTTGGCGTGAATTACCCTCCATCAAAGCCGATCGCCAGCAGATTGTCGAACGCGCTATTTGGCTGCTGCTACTGCTAGCCGTTGGCTGGCTAGTCTTCTGCTCCCGCACCCGTGCCGCCTACGCCCGCTATCCCCTCGAATACCTACCCTTTCCCCTAGTAGTTTGGGCCGCCTTTCGATTTGGTCAGCGCTACACCGCCCTCTCCAACTTCATCCTGTGCGGCTTCGCCATCTGGGGCATAGCCAGAGGTAGCGGCCCTTTTCTCAAACACGCTAGCAGTATCCCCCAAGCACTTTTATCCCTGCAAGCATTCATTGCAGTCATCGCCGTTACAGGCTTAGTCTTAGCCGCCACCGTAGCCGAACGTCGCCAAGCAGAAACCTTCCTGCGAGCTAGCGAAGCCAGCCTCGCCAATGCGCAGCGCATCGCCCAGTTGGGCAACTGGGACCTAGACCGCATTACCACACAACTGCGCTGGTCTGATGAAATTTACCGCATCCTGGGACAACCGCCCAGAAGCTTTGAACCCAGCCTAGAAGCTTTCTGGGAATATGTACATCCAGACGATCGACAATTAGTCAAGACATCCATTGAAGCTGCTTTATTTCAAAAACAGCCCTATAGCATCGACTACCGACTATTACTCCCCGACGGCTGCCAGCGTACCGTCTGCGAACAAGCCGCCGTCAACTCTACCTATATCAGCAGCACTGTCCAAGACATCACAGACCGCAAGCGAGCCGAAGCAGCCCTCCGTTCCTCCGAAGAGAGATTTTCCAAGGCTTTTCACGCATCACCAGTCGGCATCAGCATCTGCACCCTCACAGACGGCTGTTTTCTAGATGCCAATGAAAGCTTTTTGCGCCAGCTAGGCTGGGAACGCAGCGACTTCCTCGGCCACAATGCCGACGAGTTGAAAATGTGGGTCAACCCAGAAGACGGACCGCGACTGGCCCAGACTTTGCAATCGCAAAATTCCATCAGCAATGAAGAAGTATTAATTCGCACCAAAACAGGCGAAGAACGCGACTGGCTGCTGTCGGTGGAACTGATTTACCTGGGCAGCACCCAGTGCGTTTTAATCATGACCAGCGACATCACCGAACGCAAACGAGCCGAAGAATTCCGCCGCGACAAAGAAGCAGCCGAAGCGGCAAATCGCTCCAAAAGTGAATTTCTCGCCAACATGAGCCACGAACTGAGAACCCCGCTGAATGCGATTATTGGCTACAGCGAACTTCTACAAGAAGATGCCCAAGACCTTGGTGCCGAAGAGTTTGTCGATGACCTCAAGAGAATTAGCACCGCAGGTCAACACTTGCTAGCAATTATTAAAGATATTCTTGACTTTTCTAAGATTGAAGCTGGTCGCATGAAACTAGACCTGGAAAATTTCAGTATCTTAAGTTTGGTTGAGGATGTGGCTGCTATGATTGCCCTGCAAGCAGACAAAAATTCTAATATTTTAGACATACAATGTGATGACGATATTGGCGATATGTATACAGATTTGACTAAACTCCGCGAGTGCTTGCTGAATCTTCTGAGCAATGCCTCTAAATTTACTTTCTCTGGGGTGGTGACTTTCGCCATTACCCGCCAACAAGTCCAAACTACCGAAGAGTCTACAGTATCAGAGCCTGTTGATGGAGGACAAGAAAATAATGCACCTGGGATATCTCTCCAGTCTACATTTCAAGACTGGATCATTTTCACTGTCAAAGATACTGGCATCGGTATGACTCACGAGCAATTAGCCAGAGTGTTCGAGCCATTTACCCAAGGCGATTCTTCCAGCACCAAAAAGTATGGTGGAACAGGTTTGGGACTGACAATTACAAAAAAATACTGCAAAATGATGGGCGGAGATGTTACAGCTATCAGCGAGTTGAATCAAGGCTCTATTTTTACAATTAGGCTTCCAGCCAAGTTCAGCGAAACTTCGACAATTGATTTTTAATGTTAGATTTGGGCTGAAAATTTAGAGTAATTGACACTCGACTACCTATACTTAAGAAAGTTGCTTACAAAGCACGATAAATTATGCATCCTCACCTCCAGCGCCAACTCGCACAACTTAATTTAACCGACCATTCTACCCTTCCGACTGCCGAGCAGTGGGAGCGATTTTTAGAAGAGATCGGTCAAAGCTATCACAGCAATGACCAGCGGGTGTTGGTGAAACCAGCTTCAGAAAACTCGGAGCCAGAAGCGCTACAGTCTGCTCTCGATGCTCCACAGGTTTCAGAAATCCATCGACTGCGGGCCACTGTCAACAACTTAGGTGCAGGACTTTTTATCCTGGATGCTGAGGGAATTGTGATTGGTGTTAACCCAGAAGCCGAACGCCTGTTGGGATGGCGAGAGTCGGAACTCGCAGGGGTGGTGCTGGCTTCGCGCATCGCCTCCAAACAGAGGAAAGGCAAAAAATCAAAGGTTGTAAGTTCCCAGCCACAGGAAGCAAACAAGAGCCAACAGTCACCGATCGCCACTAAACTATCTTTACAAGAGGCGATCGCCTCTGGTCAACCTTACAGTAATTCAGAGGACGAATTTCTCTGCCGCGATGGGAAAATTTTACCCGTTTCCTATTTTTTCAATCCCGCCGATGGTGGCGCTAACATCTCCGTCGTAGTATTTTTTGACATCGGCGAACAAAAGCGAGTTGCTAGAGAAAAAGAGCGATCGCTCTCTATGCTACAATCAGTTTTAGAATCCACGGATGCGGGTATTATTGCTGTTGACAATAATGGTAACGTGTGTAACTACAATCAAAATTTTCTCGAAATGTGGGGTTTGTCGGAAGCACAGCAATTAAGTCGATCGACTGTCGGCACTCTGCAAAAACCCACTAAAACCAGCTTTCCCTTTGCCCTGCGCCAATTAAAATACCCCCAAGGATTTCTCAAAAATGTGATGAAAGTGTCGGCTCATCCAGATACTCAAATAGACGACTTATTAGAATTTAAAGATGGGAAAATTCTAGAATTACATTCCCTGCCCTCAAAAGTCGGCTCAAAAATAGTAGGCAGAGTCTGGAGTTTTCGAGATGTTACCGAACGTAAAAGAGTAGAAAAAGCGTTGCAAGAGCGAGTTGAGTTCGACCAATTAATTACCAGTTTATCAACACATTTTATCAGCCAGTCAGTATCAGAAATAGAGGGAGGTATCGTTCAAGCCCTAGAAGCGATCGCCATAAAAACCAGCTTCGATCGCAGTTACATCTACCTGTTATCCCCAGACAAAAATAAATTTAAAAACAGCTACGAATGGTGTCAAACAGGGAGACAGTCCCTGAGAGAAAAAAGACCAGAAATATCAGTTGAACAAATCCCTTGGCTAGGGGGAAAAATAGCAAAATTTGAAAGCTTATACATTCCAGAAATAAACGAAATAGAGGAAATAAAAATATTAGAAGTAGCATATTTTGACGAAAATGAAGCAGCGGAATCAAGCCACAAATACCAATTTAAAAATCCTAATAATAACTCCCTGAAATCCTTGGCATCCCTGGGAGAATCCCTGCAAAAATTTCCAATTAAAGAAGCTATCAAAAGCCTGCGGTCATTGATAATTATTCCCCTAGTTTGCAGTAAAGAATTAATCGGATTTATAGGATTCGATAGCCAAAAAGAAACAACAAGTCGATCGCCTGAAATATGCACCCAGCTCAAAATAGTAGGAGAAATGCTCGCCAATGCCCTAGAGCGCCAGCGAGCAGAATCCGCCCTGAGACAAGCCGAAACAAAATACCGCAGCATCTTTGAAAACGCAGTGGAAGGCATATTCCAAATCACCCCAGACGGGCGTTACATTAGTGCCAACACCGCACTAGCCCGCATCTACGGTTACGATTCCTGCACCCAAATGCAAAACGAACTGGCAGATGCCAACAGCCAATTTTACAGCGCCCCCCACCGACGAGCAGACTTGATTGCAGTCATGGCTGATGTCGGTGAAATCTCCAAATTTGAGTCGCAAGTATACCGCCGAGATGGTACCCAAATCTGGATTGCTGAAAACGCCCGCAGCATCTGCGACGACAACGGCAACGTTCTATACTACGAAGGTACTGTAGAAGACATCACCGATCGCAAACAAGCTGAATCAGCCCTCCACCAGGCTCTAGAAGCAGCAGAATCAGCAAACCGTGCCAAAAGTACATTTCTGGCCAACATGAGCCACGAACTCCGTACACCCCTCAACGCGATCATCGGCTACAGCGAAATGCTTCAAGAAGAAGCCGAAGACTCTGGGAACGAGGCCTCAGTCCCGGATCTAGAAAAAATCCGCACCGCCGGCAAACACCTGCTATCCCTGATCGACGACATCTTAGATATCTCTAAAATTGAAGCCGGGAGAATGGAACTGTACCTAGAAACCTTTGACATCCCATCCCTCATACAGAGTGCGGTGGCTACCGCACTCCCACTGATCGAAAAAAACGGCAACATCCTAGAAATTTACTGCCCTGACAATCTCGACACCATGCACGCAGACATGACAAAAGTGCGACAGGTACTACTGAACCTGCTGAGTAATGCCGCTAAATTTACCCAAAATGGAAAGATTGCGATCGGAGTCGAAAAAATTAAAAATGAAGAGTTAAGAATCAAAAATCAAGAGGAATCTGGTCAAATTTTAATTTCCAATTCGGAATTTTTAAGTTTCCGTGTCGCCGACACCGGAATCGGCATGAGTCCAGAACAATTGCAGCGAGTTTTCCTACCTTTCACCCAAGCTGATGCTTCAACAACCCGTAAGTACGGGGGCACAGGTTTAGGATTGGCTATCAGCCAGCGCTTCTGTCAGATGATGGGTGGCACCATAGAAGCCAACAGCAAATTGGGTATCGGCAGCGCTTTCACCGTCATCCTACCCAGCCAAATCAAACTGCCGGAAATACCAGAAAACACCGTCCCAGACAGCAGCAGCCCCCTGGGTTCAAATACGATAGGGACTATTCTAGTCGTTGACGATGACGCGATTTCGCGGGATTTGATCCAACGCGCTCTGACTCGCCAAGGACTACACATAGAACTCGCCACCAACGGGGAGCAAGCCTTAGCCCTCGCCAAGGAACTGCACCCGGATGCCATTACTCTCGACGTGATGATGCCGGGAATGGACGGCTGGGCAGTGCTCTCAGCCCTGAAGGCAGATCCAGACCTTGCAGAAATTCCCGTAATCCTGCTATCCTTTGTTGGCAACAAAAGCCTCGGCTTTGCATTGGGTGCATCGGACTATCTCACCAAGCCAGTGGACGGCAAAAGGCTGGCTACTTTGTTGAGGAAGTACCGACGCCACCAAGACAACCGGGCAAATAACAATTTGAGCTGTCAGATCCTAATTGTGGAAGATGATGTTGCCACCCGCAGAATACTGCGACGCATACTAGAAAAACAGGGCTGGGCAGTAACCGAAGCCGATAGTGGGCGCGCTGCTCTCGATCGCCTAGACGTTTCCCGACCCAACCTGATCCTACTGGATTTGATGTTGCCAGAAATGGATGGCTTTGAGTTGATTACCGAAGTTCGCAAATTGAACTCTGGAGATCCAATACCGATTATTGTGATCACGGGTAAAGATTTGACACCAGCCGAAAGCCAACAGCTAAATGGTTGTGTCGATCGCGTGCTATTTAAGGGAGTCTACAGTTGCGATACTTTGCTGCGCGACGTTCGTTCTATAGTGAATGACAGATTCGATCGCAGGTACGGCTCGAAAGACAAGGAGGGAACCAATGGCTAAAATCCTGTTGGTCGAAGATAACGAAATGAACAGAGATATGCTGTCAAGACGCCTAGCTCGCAAGGGACACGAGGTGTTTATTGCAGTGGACGGTGCCGAGGGAGTGTCCATGGCGATTGCCAAAGTACCGGATTTGATTCTCATGGATATGAGTTTGCCAGTGCTCGATGGATGGCAAGCAACCAGGCAAATTAAGGCGGCTCCAGAAACTAGCAGGATTCCGGTGATTGCCCTGACGGCTCATGCTATGGCAGGCGATCGAGAAAAGTGTTTAGATGCTGGTTGTGACGACTACGACACCAAACCTGTGGAATTTCCGCGACTTTTGGGTAAGATTGAACTGCTTCTGAAAGAGGCTATGACATGAAAGGTGATGAGAGCAGAGTTCTAGTTGTTGACGACAATGAAGTAAACCGCGATTTACTGGCCCGCAGACTTCAGCGTCAAGGCCACGCGGTGACAGTTGCTGAAGATGGTGTCCAAGCTCTAGAATTGATGCGCTCTGCGCCTTTTGATTTGGTTCTGCTTGACATTATGATGCCCCAAATGAACGGGTATCAAGTCCTGGAAAACCTGAAGGCGGATGAGAGATTGCGCTACATCCCAGTGATTATGATTTCGGCGGTGGACGATATTGACAGTATCGTCCGTTGTATCGAGTTGGGGGCGGAAGATTATCTTTCTAAACCCTTTAATCCGGTGCTATTGAAGGCCAGGATTAGTGCTTGTCTGGAAAAAAAACGGCTGCGCGATCATGAGCAAGCTTATTTACAGGAGTTAGCCGAGGAACAGGGGAAGTCCGAGCGTTTGCTGCTGAATATCTTACCCCAGGCGATCGCCGAACGCCTCAAACAGGGAGAAATTACGATCGCCGACAGTTTCTCTGACGTGACTGTGATGTTTGCAGATTTGGTTGGTTTTACTAAGCTTTCGACTCACTTATCCCCCGCGGAGTTGGTGGAATTGCTCAACCAGATTTTCTCGAAATTTGATGAGTTGGCCGATCGCTACGGACTTGAGAAAATTAAGACCATCGGCGATGCTTATATGGTAGTTGGTGGTTTGCCCACACCCAGTGACAATCATGCTGAGGCGATCGCCTCTATGGCGATCGACATTCTAGCAGCCATTAGCAAGATGCGAACCAAAGGCGATCGACCACTCAGCATCCGCATCGGTATCAATACAGGCCCAGTGGAAGCTGGGGTAATTGGTACTAAAAAGTTTACCTATGATTTATGGGGAGATACAGTAAATATCGCTTCTCGGATGGAATCTCAAGGTGTACCCGGAGGGATTCAGGTGACAGTTGCTACCTACGAACGGCTACGGGATAAGTACATTTTCCAGAATCAAGGCGTGCTTCATGTGAAGGGCAAAGGAGATATGATTACTTATCTGCTGTTGGGTCCAAAGGGTTAACAGCAGTTGACATTTTACCTAGATTTACCTAGGTTTTAGTTACTAAATTCTCGGTAAATTGACGAACAGACTAATTAGCGTTGATGATTTCGATCAAAAGAGAAGGTGTAACCTTTGAAAAAGACCTCGCCAGCGACGTTTCGGAAATAAAAGAAACTCATTGAAAAACTTGCAAATCCTGCGCGAAGCGATTAATATACTAGGATGCAACCACATTGAGAGGTCGAATCAATGGCTACCTTAACTTATTGTAAAGGCTTGCTCACGCCAGCAGATGAACTCAACGAACTTGGATTTACAGATTTCGAGATGTTCTTAGAAGCTTACGCCCCAATTTTCAGGGCGGCAAGTATTGAAACAGTCAACCACTTACTTTTAAATACAGAATGCAACAAGTCCGACTGGAACACACACTTACAGCAAACCTACAGCATCAATAAGCGCCATGCAAATGGCGTAATTAGTGCGGCCTCATGTCGTGTAGCCGGCGCTAAAGAACACAGAGTTTTACACATAAAGACTCTTGAAATCAAGATTAAATCCATTAGTGCATGGCTCAAGAAAGCCGAACGTAAGTTGGCATTAGCCCGTAAATTTTATGCCAATAAAAAATGGCATAATTCAAAGACAGGTTGTAATTTTCCCATAGCTTGCTCGCTCCAATACAAATCTACCAATTGGCAGAGTTTACGCTTTCAAATACACAATAAAAAGCGTAGACTGACCCTGTTAACGAATAGGATCGAACACTTAAGAGTCAAGCCAATCAAAGTCGTCGTCCCTCACGGTGATATTTTTGTCGTCGGCTCTAAAGACGAGTCTTTTGGCAATCAAGTCTCCCAGTGGAATGGGAGCGAAATAACTTTTAGAGTCCCCAAATGCTTAGAGTCACGATTCGGGAAAGCTGTATCTTCCGAGGTTGGTGATTTCAATCGCAACATAAATAGACTACCAGAATGCGGGGCTAAGACCTGGCACTTCTACCGTAAAAACGGAAAGTGGGTGATTGCCGTGCAATTTACTCCCAAGCCTGTGAATCAAGTTTCTAGAAATAGGATGTACGGTTGCATTGGTATCGATATGAATCCTGGTTCTATTGGGTGGGCGTATGTTGATACTGAAGGAAATCTCAAAGCCAAAGGGCAGATTCCCTTGCAGATGGGCTTACCAAATGGCAAACAGCAGGCTCAGATTGTTAATGCCTGCCTGCAACTAGCAGTAAGAGCCACGGAATTGGAATGTCCCGTAGTTTGCGAAGAACTAGATTTCTCAACAAAAAAGCAATCTCTAGGGGAGGAAAGTAGAAAGTATGCGCGGATGTTATCGGGCTGGGCATATAGTGAGTTCTACAAACAACTCAGTTCTATTTTGTCGAATCGCGGAATTGAGCTAATTGCAGTCAACCCAGCTTACTCAAGCATTATCGGCTTGGTGAAATACTTAAAAATGTATGGCTTAGCCAGCGACGAATCGGCTGCACTGGTGATTGCTCGCAGGGCCATGAATAAGAGTGAAAAAATACCTCGCTCCTTAACCGCCTATTCCGAGATGAACCCGGAAAAGCACGTTTGGAGCGAGTGGAACCAACTGAATAAAAAGATCAAACGTTCGGCTGTAATATCACGTCGCTGTGATTATTATAGCGTTTCTAACTGGAGTTTCTTGGTCAACCTCGACACCGAGGAAGCGCAAGCACTAAGAAAGAACGTTTAAAGCTTATACCGCAGAGCTTACCCTGGTTTACCTAGGTTTTTATAAGCGGTTAATTAGCTAAACAGACGGGAATCCCCACACTATACCGCCTCGGTTAGTGTGGGATGAAAGGCGTGTGAGGCGAGGATTCCGCCCACTTGCAATCTAACAATCAAAGATGTTAGCAGTAAGCGGGCGGATGACGAGACGAGCAAATCTTTAAATATCACTTCAAGTCCGATCGGCATTGTATCTGCGAGAACTTTGTGACAATACTTAGTCGTTAACACTAAGCGAAATTTGAGGTCGGAAACCCATCTAGCCTTAGGAATAAAATATGAGCTCATTTGCTTGACACTAAATGTACATCCTGATAGGCTAGCTTTAAGTAAAGCGTAAAGGTCGTAACGCGATGAAAGTAACGTATCAGTATCAATTCTATCCAGACACTAATCAAAAACAGAAGCTCAATCACTGGCTGAGGATTTGCCGTTATTGGTATAATCGCCAGTTAGGCGACAGATTCGATTGGTGGGATATGAATCGGACTGGTATTGATGCTTGTCCACTAATCAGCAGTATTTCTAATCCTAGGGAAAAGCCTAATTACTACAACCAAAAAGCTTTACTACCAGTTATCAAAAAAGACTTGGTAAAAGTTGGTCATAGTGGTGAATTGTTGGATTTTAAGCAAGTAGATTCTACGGTCTTGCAAGATGTTTCCAAACGAGTAGACAAAACATTTGAGCGATTTATCATCGGCGATAGTAAAGGTGGGAAATCAGGTAGACCTCGCTTTAAAACTGAAGCGGACTACCGGACAATGGCTTTTGCAACTGCTAGCGATGATTGGATTAAGCTAGTCCGCAATGACTGGCTTTATATTCGACTACCAAAACTAGGGGTTGTCAAAGTTCGGATGCACCGCTCCATCCCAGATGGATTTACTCTCAAGCAAGCTAGTGTCACTAGAAAAGCTGATGGTTGGTTCATTCAATTAATGCTTGAAGACACATCAGTGCCTGAGTTCACCCCCGATGGGGTTATGCCAACTTGGGACAACTCAATTGGTTTGGACGCGGTACTTCATGAGAATGTTTATCTAGCAACATCTGAGGGTAAAAAGCTATCTTCACTCAAGCCACTACGCAAGAACCAAGCTAAGCTAGACCGGATTTCGACCAAACGGAACAAGCGTAAAAGAGGAAGCAAGGCTAGGCGAAAGTTGGCTAAAAAAGAGGCGCGTCTGCATCAACGAATTGCTCGTTCTCGCCAAGACTTTCAGTACAAAGTTGCTCACAAGCTTGTACGAACAGGTGCTAAATTCTTTTTCCATGAAGACCTAAATCTGAAGGGTTTAACCAAGCGGAACAAGGTAAAACAAGATGATGATGGGACTTACCTCCCCAATGGTCAATCAGTTAAGTCAGGACTGAACAAGTCTTGGCTGGATGCTGGATTCGGTCAATTTTTCAAGACACTGGACTACATAGCCGCAAAAGCTGGAGCAGTTGTCATTTCAAAAAAACCTGCTTATACCTCAATGGTACTCAGTTATCGGAATGAAATTATTTTCACCCATTGCAGTATTCGAGATTATTGGGATGAGCAAAACTCTCTGATGGTTGACCGCGATATTAATGCCGCGATTAATTTAAAGAGACTGGGGTTGGACATTTTCCCCAGTATAAAAAGCCGTGGTGGGAATCTTTCTATAGTAGGAACTATGGATGAAGCGTACCAGAAGGAAATTTTGTATACCCTTAGTAGGGCTGCAAAGATGCCCACGTCATAGCTGTACTCGGCTTGACGTGGGAGTATGTCACTCTTTTAACCAATAACAAATAACAAATAACAGTCAACAAATACAGAAATATCGAATGAACGTAAATTCTAACCTTTTAATGTACGCCCAATGGGCAGGAATTCTCACAGTGGCTTTCGCTGTTTTCACGGTGATTGCCTTTATCTTGCAGTGGGGTTTTCGCTTCCGCTTGGTAGGAGTTACTAGCTTTATGGCAGTAATTGCTGCTAGTATATTTGGCCTCGGTTTAGGATTGTTTACTCGCACAGAAATTCCCGGTGCTGTGCGCTATTCTCTAGTTTACGATACAGGCGGCGCTCAAACTGTAATTACCGTGCCACCGACTATCGCCCCATCAGAGTTGGAAGCGACGATGCAGCAAGCTGCTGCGGATTTGTACTCCCCAGGCCGCTCTGGACGTGGCAGAGACTACATGACTATTAAGGTACGGACAATTATACATCCAGAGCCAGGAGTCTCCCAGCCACTGTTTTTGGGAGAGGTGAGGCGATCGCTCGCTACTCGATATGATGAC
>NZ_JAHRFC010000129.1:0-10241 GCF_020883015.1 Microcoleus sp. CAWBG640 | reverse complement strand
TTGGGGTGAAGATAATTTACAATTATAACTGGGTGGAATTGATACAGAAAAACTTATATTTAACCGAGCTTGAATATATCGATCGCTCCTGCTCTCAGTTTGCGATCGATTATTCAGCAAACCCTAAATAGGAAGTTAAATCAGAGCGTTTATTCTCAGCAATAACTTCTCCCGATCCATCTCGATCGAGCCGATAAACCATCACGCGATCGAAGCAGTAAAGGCTTGCTGAAGCGACTCTGCATCGGTGTGAGCAGTGACAACTAAAATCGGCAAATCTCCCCACTGAACATCCTGTCGCACCACCTGACACAACTCTAGCCCGTTTACCTGTGGCATCGACAGATCCAGTATGATTAAATTGGGCGAAGTTTTCAGCAGCACCTCCCAAAATCGCTGGGGCTCGGTTAAAGTTATTACCTCCAACCCCCAAGGTGTTAGCAATGCGGATAAGTGAGCTAACACCGCCTCGTCATCGTCAACAATTAACACTTTGGCTTGTAATGTTTGAGTTTTGGGTAAGACGCGGGATATTGCTTGAAAAATTTGCTTTGTGGTGGCGGGTTTATGCAGAAATTGCTTAGCACCTAACCGCGATACTGCTAATCGATCGGCAAGAGTGTCTCGTCCAGTAAATACAATTATAGGCAGATTAGGCGATCGCTCGGTGAGTTCTCGCAGCAGCGTCAATCCATCTTCCTCTGTCTCTGGAAAGCTTAAATCTAATAATATCACATCTGGCATTGACAAGGCAATGCGCGATCGGGCGGTGGCCAGATTCGGAGCAATTTTAATTCGCAATCCCCAAGCTTCGGATTCTATTTTTAAGTGTTCTGTCAAGGCTGGATCGTCGTCAACCACTAGCACCAGATGCGATAACATTGTAGGCAGTGATGCAGCCGTTGACGTAACTGGTGGTTTCGCTAATTCCTGCTGCAACGCTGTCACCACTTCCGAGAATCGAGCGATTTCTTGGGCCGTAAAGGGGCGATCTTTCATCAGCAAATGCTCTGCCGACCGTCCCAATTTCGAGCCTTCAGGATAACCGAAAGATGCCAGGGAACCTGCTAATTTATGCGCTTCATTCTTGGCGGCTTGCTGTAATTCTGTTTCTAAATTTCCTGCCAATAGAGCCGTTTTTGCCTGTTCCAATAGGGCTATTTGTTGGTAGAAGACTCCCCGAAACCGCTTTAATAGTTTGTCGAGCGCTGACTGATCTGCCACAGGGGATTGATGTTTGGCGGTGCTGTCAGTGTCAGAATTGTTTGAATCAGACGGCGCAGATTGCGGGCGCGGCTTAAGTCGATAGCCCATGCCATAAACTGTGTCGAAGATTTCTGCGGTTAACCCACCTGCTTTGAGTTTTTTGCGGATATCTTTAATGTGAGTGTTAATAGCGCGATCGGTTGGTGCATCGTCAAATCCCCACAGGCGATCCAAAATGGCACTGCGGCTGAAGATGCGATCGGGATTTCGCAGGAATAATTCCAGCAGATTGTATTCTTTCGCTGTCAGTGAAATAACTTGTTTGTCAAACGTGACTCGACCGGAATCGAGGTCTAAACAAAGATTTCCCCAAGTCAATATATTAGCGGATGGGTTGTTAGTAGAATTTTCCGGGGAAAGTGCTTGAGAGCGCCGCAATAATGTGCGTATCCGTGCCAGCAATACATCGGCAGCACAGGGCTTGCGGATGTAATCATCGGCTCCAGCATCAAACCCTGCCACCACCTCTGCATCTGAATCGTTTGCTGTCATTAACAGGATCGGTTTGCAGTATCCTTGCGATCGCAATTTCCGACAGAGACTAATTCCATCTAGTTTGGGAATGTGCAGGTCGAGCAAAATCAGGTCATATTCAACTATGGTTGCCAAGTCTAGTGCAGCTTGTCCGTCATTTGCCCGATCGATCGCATAGTGATTTGCTTCCAACACCTTTGCCAGTGTTGCACTCAGCAATCGATCGTCCTCTACTAGCAGAATTTTCATCTATACTGCCCGTTTGATTTATCGCAAACATCGATCGCAATTGTTCCATTAGTGCGATCGGGATTTATTTGAGTCATACTCCTTACTCCATCAACAAAAATTGCTAAATTGTATCAGGGTCAATATTTAATTCTCGCAGTTTGGCGGCCAGGCGATCGGCACGTTGAGTCTCTTGTTCAGCACGTTGAGTCTCTTGTTCGGCACGTTGAGTCTCTTCTTCAGCACGTTGAGTCTCTCTTTGAGCTACCTCTTCAGGGGTAGGGAGAAGTTCTCCTGCTGTTGTGAACAAACGCAATTTTTTCTCATATATTCCCAGGCATAAATCGAGTTGTTGACTAAACAAAAGTCCTTGCGAATTAGGTTCCAGCGGCTGATATTCGCCATCCACCAAATGAAACCCAGCAAGTTCTAAATTATACGGATTGAACCAGAAATAATCATGGGTGCGAAACGTATTTTGATAAAGTAGTTTCTTGAACCCTTTATCAATTGACGCTGTATTTGGCGACAAAATTTCGACAATTACATTAGGATATTTGCCATCTTCTTCCCAGACAGCCCAACTTTTACGAGCTTTTCGTTCTGTGTCCAAAACTACAAAAAAGTCTGGGCCTCGGCACAATTCAGATTTAAGCTGGCGGGGACTGTAGTAGATGGTCATATTACCAGCAGCGTAGAAGTCGTTTCTGTCTTTCCACAGCCATTCTAAGCACTGGAGGAGCAGGATCATTTGTCGCAGATGAAGTTCGGTTTCCATCGGAGGTTCGTCACTATATAAGTCCCCGGTCGGAAAGATAACATTTTGTTGTATATCTTGGGAAGGGGCTAGCTCTTGAACTGCTGTCATGGCTGGTGGGTTGGGGTTAAGAGGTTTTGTATTTATTTTAGCGTTGGAGTGCGATCGCTGTTTTAAATTTTAACATTAATCGCACTCTACTCAAACCAGTTATCCTTCATCCTCCGACTTCACAGGAGCACGCCCAGAAATCACAAGAAATCCCACAGATTCCAGAGTCAGACGCGGCTGACGAATTCCCGCTAAAACAGCTTGACTTAACACACTTTCTGTGCTAATTTCATCAGCCAAAACCGACTCTAAAAGTTGTTCAGATTGAGACAGCCGATTCAAACGCAATTGCAATTGATTCACCCGGCTTTCCAGTTGAATTGCAGCACTCAATGCCGATCGATCGCACATTTCGACAAAATCCCCTCGCCCGCGCAGCAACTCCTCCGAAACCACCCGCCCCCGTTGGCAAAAATCATCCCATTCCAACGGATCGACAAAATTGTCAAGAAGCACAGTCCGATTTTTGGACAAATTGTAATCCCGATTCGGCCCGCCTTTCCCCTTATAAGCGCGCTGCAAAATCTTCAGAAGTTCTCCATCTTCCACCAGCAACATCGACTCATTTCGAGCATCTACAAACACCGTTTCAAAAACCGGAACAAACAGAGCATCGGCGCGTCTCTGCAAAGCTTTCAAATTGTAATTTTCGATATTTTGGGCTTGCAAAACTTGCTCAGCCGGCTGCAAATCAGTCTGAATTGAATAATTAAATTGCAATCCAAACCACTCCTTACCTTCCTCAGCATCCCAACTTTCATCATGCCGCCACAATGCAAAAGCTTGACCCCGATCGTCCCAACGAATATAAGAGCCAAGAGCATCGATCAATCCCTCACCAATCCGGTAAAGAGCGACATCCAAATTTTGGTGAGCAACGCGGCGATTGTAACTACCATATTGCTGACAATAGGGAATCAATCGGGTTCTCAAATCATTGGAAGGAATCAAGGTTTTTTGACTAGGTTGATAGCGCACCAACCCCGATATACTCGGATGTTCAACCTGTTTGAAATTCAGAGCTTGACAGATCCAACCTTCCGTCGCCCGCTGCATTTCTTTATGTTTAGCATCGCAATCATCGAGGGCTTCAAAATACTCAGATGCACTTTCCTCAAACAGGTCAATTTCATCCAAAACCTGTTGTTCGTCAATTTTGACTTTGGCGGCGACGATTTCAGTTTGGATTAATTCAATTTCGCTAGCTAGGCCTTTTGCTCCTTCTGTCAGCAATTTTTCTTCAAGTTTTGGCATTTTTTCATTGACATAAAACTGAAGACTAGCAATAGATTTGTTGAAGATATCAAACCCATCTTTTAAAACTTGAAACCAAGCTTCGTGGGGACTTTCTGGCAAATCTGGGCCTGCAAACAAACAAAACTGCACTCCCATTTTGCTACCAATGCGATCGACTCTACTTAATCTTTGTTCTAACTGATTGGGAAGCCACGGTAAATCGAAGTGAATTAACCAATCCACAAATTGCAGATTTATGCCTGTTTCCGCCGAACGATCGCAGACTAGGATAAAGCAATTTGGCTCAGTCTTAAACCGTTTCAAATTCGCTTCAACATCGGCCGCTGATTTGCTAGTCTCATAGGTGGCGATCGCATTTTTACCCAAAATCTTCGCTAAGTTTTCGGCAATGGCTTTACAAGTTTCATTAAAACTGGTAAAAATGACTATTTTGGGGAATTTATCACCGGGAAGCGGTCTTTTAATTTGCTGTTGAATTCGGGACAACAAATCGCGAGGTTTGCTGTGATACTCCGGTGGAATCTTCAACGCAACGCCTAGAAATCGGATAATGACGATTCTCAACAAACTCAGTCTGTCCACTCCTTCCTGGGGCTTTTCTAGGGCATTGAGCAAAGATTCTAAGAGGGCGCTTTCTCCTGAAAACATGGCGGTTTGAGTCACAATCCCCATGTACTTTTGCCCAAATTCGCGATCGAGTTCCGCCGTCGATTTCTTTTGTAAACGAGCTTTCACAACCCGTTCCAAAACATTCAACCAAGTACCGGAAGTTCGGAAAAACAGGAGAAAGATTTTTTGATAGGTGCTCTTATGAGGAGCGAGAGTCCGCCATTTTTCCAGGATACTGTGAATTTCCGACCACTGTTCGTCATTGAGATCGTACTCAACTTTGGGGAGAGTATCTCGATCGAAAATCACATCTTCCACTGCGTCTCGGCGATTGCGAAGCATTCGGCGGTACAGACGGTAGGTATCGCTAACGTGGGTGCGAATAGTTCTGACAAGGCGATCGCATTCTGTGGTTGCTTCAGTTTTCCAACAACTTTCTAATTCATTTGCTAATCCGATTAAATAATCATCTTGAGCAAAAAAAGTGCGGAGTTGAGCGAGTTTTGTTTGCAAAACCCCTGGGTTGGTTTCTGCTCGAAAATCTAGCAAGGCGCGCCCGATTTCCTGACGATTTTGCACCTGTTCTTTGAAATTTGCCAAATCATCAAGACGGTAAGTTGTGGGGTCTAGCAAGTTTAACATTGTGAGAAACTCTTGCTCATGTCCCAAAACTGGTGTCGAAGATAATAACAATAAATTTTTGCTTTTGTGAGCGAGGGTTTGGCAAATTTCAAAGGACTGCTTCTGAGTGCGATCGCCAGAATAAGCCATGGCCGCGAGTTCCTGGGCTTCATCCACTATCAGAAAATCTAGATTAGCATTGCGACTAACTTGATTAATTTCACTAAGAGAAACAAGCTGGACTCGATCGGCAAAATGAGACAAGTAGAATTTATTTTCTAACTCATCTCGCCACTGCTGGGTTAGGTATTTGGGAACCATCACCACAGCGCGGCCATTGGGTTCATCTAGGAGAAATTGGCGGAGAATTGTCCCAGCTTCTACGGTTTTTCCCAATCCTACTTCGTCGGCTAATAAATAGCGTCCAATCGGGTCTTCTAGGACGCGCCTCACGACTTCAACTTGGTGAGGATAGAGGTCTATGTTGGCAGAAATTAAACCTGTCATACCGCGGCTGACGGCGCGCTGGGTGATGGTAGATTGAACAAAGGCGAGTCGGCGATCGTGAAAATAGGGAGTTTCTTGACCTTTGACAGCTAAAATGTCGATCGGATCGGCGATCGGGATATTGCAGCGAACATAAATATCTGTTTCGACAGCTTGTATGCTTTGACTATCAGGGAGGTCGATGTCGTAGAGCATTCTATCTTCATCCCAGTCATAAATCCGACCAATGATCCAGCGCTCCAAGGTGGTGCTCCAGAGGTAGCATCGAGTTTGGCGCTGAAGTCTGGCTTCTTGGAGCAAGCCTAGGGGTACTGTTTTGCTAAGGCGGTTTTTAACTGAGCAAAAATATTCAATTAGGGCTTCGGTGCGGGATAATTCGACCACTTTTCCGACTCCCAAATCGTTTTTAGGCGATCGGACCAAGGAACCAATATCAATCATAGTTGAAAACCCTTTCAAATTCGGCGATGAACATCGCTTCTAAACAACCAAAGTCCGCGGATGCGGACTCAGAGAAAACCACGATGCTAAGTTTAGAAAACGGATACAAACCGCATAGTAGCACTACATTGATATCCTAGGGATAAATGAAATGCTAATGTGGTATGGGAATCAAATTCATGGACACAACTGGACTCGAACCAGTGACCCCTACGATGTCAACGTAGTGCTCTAACCAACTGAGCTATGCGTCCTCACGAATTCCTAATGTAGCAGAACTATCCCTTGAATGTCAAGCATAAAAATTAAGTTTTTTCTAATCGCCAATTTGGTGCCAAATTTTCACAGTGCGATCGCCCCCACCACTAGCCAAACTATCCCCATCAGCACTAAACGCCACAGACAAAACCTCCCCCCCGTGGCCCGACAAAATTTCCAACAAACCCCCCGCCTGGGCATCCCACAAATAAACCGTGCCATCCCGACTCCCACTAGCCAAAACCCGACCATCCGGGCTCAAGGCCACACACAAAACATCCCCAGAATTATCCCTGAAACTCCGCAACAAGCTGCCACGCCCCTCCTGGGTATCCACCCGCCACAACTTCGCCGTACCATCCCGACTCCCACTCACCAAAATCAATCCCTCTCCTACTCCTCCCCTGGTGTGGTTGGGGTGAGGGAAGTTCCCAGCAAAAACAGTCGATCGCACCCAATCCCCGTGCTCTGCTAAAGTACAAATCGATCGACCAGTTTGCCAATCCCACAACCGCAAAGTCTTGTCCCGACTCCCGCTAACCAAAAACTCCCCATCCGCACTAAAAGCCACCGCTTCCACCCCATCAGCGTGACCAATCAAAGCCGACATCCGCCTTCCCTTATTCAAATTCCACAACAACACACTCTTGTCCCGACTCCCACTAGCCAAAACCTGACCATTGGGGCTAAACGCCACAGCAGCAACCCTGTCAGAATGACCAGCCAAAGCGTACCACCACTTACCCTTATTCAAATCCCAAATGTGAATCATTTTGTCCCGGCCACTGCTAGCCAAAGTCGCCCCATCAGGACTAAAAGCCACAGCAGTCACCCAGTCAGAATGGCCAGTGAGAGTATACCAGCGCTTGAGGGTATCCAACTTCCACATCTCAATCGTCTTGTCCTCGCTACCACTAGCCAAAGTTTGACCATCAGGACTAAAAGCTACCGACGTGACAGCATTGGAGTGGCCTACCAGAGTATGAACACACCGCCAAGTGGGGGCCTGTGCCGGCACAACCCGCTGCATTGATGGCACAGGTAAAATAGTGTCTGGAACCGTTGGCGGCAGTGTATTTTGCACCACAGGCATCCTCTGCGGCACGGGAATTGCGGGGGCTGACTGGGGTGGTGTCGCCGTGCCCGTCCCCGCCGACGGCTGCGGTAGCAAATCTGGGAGTACCTGCGCCACAGATTTGTAGCGCCGACTCAGACTCGGTTCGATCATTTTGTCCAGGATGCGACCCAAATTCGGATCGATTGGCACCTTCACAAAGTCTCGCCAAACCCAAGTATCTTGATTGAGATCGAACAAATCAAAAGGTGATACTTGAGTCATCAAATAAATGCAAGTTACTCCCAAACTATACAAATCGCTGGCAAAAACCGCTTGACCTCGAATTTGTTCCGGCGCGACAAATTCGGGAGAACCGATGACAGTACCAGTTTCTCTCGAACCCTGGACAACTTTGGCCGCACCAAAATCAACTAAAACTAATTCCCCCGTTAGGGTTGGGTAAGTATAAATAATGGAAGGTTGAACCGGGCGGCGACGGATAATATTTGGTGGTTTAATATCTCGGTGAATGACACTGCGCGAGTGGACAAACTCCAATACTGGCAATAAATCCTTCAGCAAACTGAGAATTTGATTTTCGCTAAAGGCCCCGTGTCGCGCCAACTCTTGCTGTAAATTCTGACCTTCGATAAATTCTTGCACCAAATATTGATAGTTTTCCTGCTGAAAGTGAGCCAGTAATTCGGGAATTTGTGGGTGTTTTCCCAATTCGTCTAGGCGCACAGCTTCTCGGTTGAATAATTCTGCTGCTTTCTGGGCGCTGCTAGTACCTTGGGCTAAGGGGAAAAATTGTTTGATGGCGCAGCGAGGTTTGGAGGGTTTGTCTTCATCTATGGCTAAAAAAGTGCGGCCAAAACCGCCTCGCCCCAGGGGTTTTAGGGCCCGGTAACGCTCTCTGAGCAAGAGTTTGCTGCCACAATTGAGACAAAATTGGGTGCGATCGGCATTTTGGGGATTTTGACAAGCAGGATTGAGGCAGTAACTCATAACCAATGGAGGAATGAATCAGCAGGATATCTCTATCATACGAAAACCTATGAGACATGGAGCCTCGCGCGATCATTAAAAAACTAACTTTCAGACGGACTAAAGTCCTTACTACCAAGGGAATCTTGGTTTGTAATGAGGACTTTAGTCATCAGAATTTAAGATGTTGCTTTAACTTTCAGGGCATACTCTTTAAACCTTTCTAAATCTGCCTGAAGTGTCGATTCAACTACCCGCCCCACAAAGGAATTGTCCATCAATTTCGCCAACCATCCGGGAATGCCATAGGCTACGGTTAGTTTGACAATGCTGCTGTTTTTGCGATCGTAAAACCGCACCGCACCTCGATTTGGCAAACCGTCTACGGATTCCCACTGCATAATCTGATTGGGGACTAATTTTAAAATCCGAGACAGCCAGCTAAATTCTAAGCCACCAGTGGCGAGTTTCCACCTCGACAATTCCGGGTTGTCTTCGAGAATGCGAACTGATTCTATCCACTTCATCCAGCGAGGCATTTGCTCTAAGTCTGACCACAGTTTCCACGCTAATTCGATGGGAATTGCTACTTCTACTTGTACGCTATGTTCTAACCAATTAGTCATGGGATTTTAGATGTTATATTTGAGAGAGCTGTTCGTTACAAACATTTCTCTATGCCCTACTAAGATTTTAATATAAATCTAGGGAATTAAGTTACATTCAAACATCTTATTTGCAATGGGTCCGGCGACGCGATCGATAAATTTCTGACGGAGTTCAGGATTGTTCTGCAAGAGTTCGATCGCTTTTGCTTGCAGAGCAGCTTGTTTCCCCCCATCAGTTGTTGAATCTGGTGTGGACTTAGACTGAGGCTGCATTTGGGCCACTTCTTCACAGGAAGCTTTTTCGTATTTGGCGATCGCAAAATTGACAGCAATATCCAACAAAGCTTCCTGAGATACAAAACTGTCACAGGAACTGACAACCATTCCCACAGAAGTTAAAAAGCCTAGAAACAAAAGATGAAATTTTTTCATAAATTTGTCCTCTTTAGGGAATCAATTTACATTCAAACATCTTATTAGCCATCGGTCCGGCGACTCGATTAATAAACTTCTTCCGCATCTCAGGATTCTTCCGCAACATTTCCACTGCCTTAGTCTGGAGGACTGATTCCGGTGTTCCAGCAGTGGCGGAACTCTTGTTAGGCTGGGGTTTCATCTTAGCTAACTCTTCACAGGAAGTGCTTTGGTATTTTTTGATTACGAAATTCGATACGATATCTAGCAAAGTATCAGGATCTGGTAAGGGAGTTTTGTCGGTGGGCAATGAGGGTTTCTGACTAGCTTTTTGGTTAGGCTGTGCAGACTTTTGAGGCTGAGGAGGCAGGGGAGGCAATGGCTGTAGTAAAGCCTTACCACTAATTCCGATAACCATGACGATGGAAGTGAGGGTGGCTAGAAACAGATGTGACTTTTTCATGATTTTTTGTTGTTGATTGGTGATATTTTAGCAGCAAGAGGGTTAATTATCTTCGTTTATCCTATCCTAGTTCCCAGGCTCTGCCTATCCTCGTTATCCTAGTTCCCAGGCTCTGCCTATCCTCGTTATCCTAGTTCCCAGGCTCTGCCTATCCTCGTTCCTCGTTCCCAGGCTCTGCCTATC
>NZ_JAHRFC010000128.1:0-10322 GCF_020883015.1 Microcoleus sp. CAWBG640 | reverse complement strand
GGCGCAGAGGGGGAGATGAGATAATTTAATTTTTCCTATTTTGCTGGTTTTGTCTTTTTGTATGGGTTACGGTTTTTTGGGATTTTTTTACCGCAGAGGGCGCAGAGGGCGCAGAGGGGGAGATGAGATAATTTAATTTTTCCTATTTTGCTGGTTTTGTCTTTTTGTATGGGTTACGGTTTTTTGGGATTTTTTTACCGCAGAGGGCGCAGAGGGCGCAGAGGGGGAGATGAGGGAGATTGATGTTTCCTATGCCAATGGTTTTGATATTACATCAAAAGGTTTGGCGACTTTCTCAAATCGGCTTTCTAAGATCGATTGACGATCGCCCCAAAGTCAGCCAACACCCGCGCATGATTCCGCAACAACCCCAATAAATTCAACCGATTGCGCTTAATTTCCGGGTCAGAATCCATCACTAAAACGCTTTCTGGCCCATCAAAAAATTTGCTAACCGTCGGAGCAATTTCAGTTAAACTATCTACTAATTGTTGGTAATTCCGAGTTTGCTTGGATAGTTGGGTTTGTGGCACTAACTGGACTAAAGCATCATAGAAAGCTTGTTCGGACGATTTTTGAAATAACTCTGGTTTCACCGCATTTTTCGGTTCCAATTGGATTTTATCCAACTCTCCTTGAGCCGCCAAACGAGTTGAACGGTTGACTGTCTCGTAGATTTTATCTAATGTGTTGTCATTTCTGATTTGTTGCAAGAAAAGTGCTCTTTCTAAAGTGTCCAACAAATCTTTTAATGCTCGTTCGGTATATTCGGGGTCGTTTTCTCCTAAAACAGCATTCACCAAATCGTAATCGACATTCTTTTCTTCTTCCAGCAAAGTCCGAATTCTTTGCAGGAAAAACTCTGATAATTGTGACAGTAATTCTGGGCTGGTTTCCGGGCGCGCTGCGGTAAATTCGGCTACTACTTGAGCGAGTAATTTGTGTAAATTTACTGACAACTGAGCCGCCCAAATAATGTTAATTATCGCATTGGCGGCGCGGCGCAAGGCGAAGGGATCGGAGGAACCTGTCGGCAACATTCCCAAGCCGAAGATGCTGACTAATGTATCTAATTTGTCTGAGATTCCGACTATTTGACCTGTGAGAGTTTGGGGCAAATTGTCGCCTGCACCTTTGGGCAAATAATGTTCAAAAATCGCTGTGGCTACTGCTTCCGATTCGCCGCTGGCTAGGGCGTATTTCTGCCCCATGATTCCTTGCATTTCTGGCAGTTCGTAAACCATTTGGGTTACGAGGTCGGCTTTGCAAAGTAAGGCTGCTCTTGCTATGTTTAAGTTTTCTTCTGCTGTTAGTTGCAGTTGATTCACAATGAGACTGGCTATTTTGCACAGGCGATCGACCTTTGCACGTACAGTCCCCAAATCTTCTTGGAAAGTGACTGTTTCCAATTTGGGCAAATAATCTTCTAAAGGCTTTGCCAAGTCTGCTTTGTAGAAAAATTGACCGTCTGCTAATCTGGCGCGCACTACTCGCTCGTTGCCGGCGGCAATGATGGCTGATTTGGCTGGATCGCCGTTGGAAATTGTAATGAAGTAGGGCAGAAGTTCGGGGTATTGAGGATTTTTGAGAATCGGAAAATACCGTTGGTTGGTAACAATAATTGTGGTGATTACTTCTGGCGGCAATATCAAAAATTCGTCGTCAAATTTGCCGACTACGGCGGTTGGCCATTCTACTAAGTCGGTTACTTCTTCTAGCAAATCATCGCTGATGTCTGCGTAACCGCCTTGTTTTGTGGCTGCTGCTTTTACTTGGGCTTGAATTTGATTTTTGCGCTGTTGGCGATCGACTTCAACGTAAGCTGCACGCAGACACTCGACATAATCCTCTGCTTGGGGAATGGAAACCCCCCCCGTCCCCCCCTTAGTAAGGGGGGGTGTAGGAATCGATGTCTCCTCCTGAGTAAGGGCGGGTGTAGGAATCGATGTCTCCTCCTGAGTAAGGGCGGGTGTAGGAATCGTCGATGTCTCCTCCTGAGTAAGGGCGGGTGTAGGAATCGTCGATGTCTCCTCCTGAGTAAGGGCGGGTGTAGGAATCGTCGATGTCCCCCCCTTAGTAAGGGGGGGTGTAGGAATCGTCGATGTCCCCCCCTTAGTAAGGGGGGGTGTAGGGGGGGTGTACAAAACTCGGTGTCCTTGGGAAATTCGATCGCTCTTGACTGTATCCGAACCGCTGACTAATGTAATTGGCAGTACAGTATCATCAAGTAGCGCTACTAGCGATCGAATCGGGCGCGGAAACTTTAAATCTCCGTCGGCCCACCGCATGAATCTTTTACCTTCCAATTTGTTAATCCACAGGGGCACAAGTTCCGCCAAAATATCCGCTGTCGTCCGCCCCGGAATTTTTTTAAGGACAAATACAAAATCGCCCTTATCTGTGGCGCGAACTTCCAAAGCCTCTATTTCCACACCCTGCTTTTTGGCAAAACCTTCGGCTGCTTTCGTCGGTTTCCCATCTTTAAAAGCGGAACTAGCGGGGGGGCCTTTTACCTCTTCTTCTCTGTCTAATTGTTGAAGTGGCAGTCCTGTTACGAGAACGGCCAAACGTCTCGGAGTTGCGTATACATGAACAGAGTCGTTTGTCAAGAATTGTTCCGCCAGGGTTGCAGGTATCAATCGCTGCCATTGTTGGGTACTATCGCAGACGAAGGAGGCGGGTAATTCTTCTGTACCGAGTTCTAATAAAAATGCAGCCATATCGCACCGTAATGGAATTTAGTTTAAGGTAATTTATCGGATCGCGCGTGGGCGTTGCCCTCCTACAGGATCGTATATCTCCAAAAGACTCAAAAATTCAGCATACCACGTAAAATCGGGGAGAAAGATCATATCTCAGCAGCACGTCAGGAACCTCAGCCTAAAGGCATGAGGCTTGAAAGAGAAATCTAGAAAGCCGTTCTGACCAGCCTAAGTACCTTGGGTACTACGTTTTTTGAGTCACGACACCCTGGGATGCGAAGCTAGTCAAGAGCTCTGTCGCTAGTGGTTAAACAGTCTTAATGTCACTGAGGCAGTGCTGCTAGCCGTGCGCAAGCTCATTAAACCTTGGCGAAGCTAACTTTACCCGAAAGGGATTGGAGACAACCCATTGGTGTCAACTTAAGGCCAAACCCTGTCACAGACTACTGTTTGACGATTAAGGCCAGATCCCCCCTAACCCCCCTTAAGAAGGGGGGGACAGGAGTCCGATCAAAGTCCCCCTTCCCCCCTTGGGGGGGGCTAGGGGGGGGGTGGGGATTTAGGGGGATCTAGACTCAGGTAAAAACCAGATTTCTCAAGGCTTTCAGGCTTAAGTTGACACCTATGGAGACAACCATATCTCCACCGGAGGGGCAACCATACCCCTCTACCCCGTAAGGGGAAAATATAAAGCCGTCCACTGAAGGCGATGCACTGAGCCTAGCCGAAGGGACGGGGTTTCTACCCAATTTTCTGATGACTTTGGCCGAAAAACTAGCACAAGATTGGAAGTCTCGACTGGAAAAAGATTGCCAGGACGAAAATTCGAGCACTCACCAGAGTGTGGTTCGCTGGCTGTTGGGACACCAGCCAGATAGATTTGACACTCTCCATCCTACTCAATTGGCGATCGCCACTGGGGCGATCGACTTTTTGTATCGAATTTTGATTTCTCGGTATCTGGGATTGCCGCCGGAACAAGCTTACCGCAACTTGATCGGGCGACTGGGCGGTTTGGTGGTGTTGCGACAAAAAATCCAAGCGTGGGTGTCTTTGAGTCGCGACAGACAGCGCAGTGTGGTGGATGTGCTGCAAGAAGTGATCCAGGAAATGCTCAATTCCGATCGATATCTTCAGCAGCAAATCGCCTGGATTGCTGAATGTACCTCAGATAGACGCTTGCGAAATTCTTTGTTGCTAGCAACTGTAGAAGAATATTGTTTGCGCCCGATCCGCAACCAGCCCTTGCTGGTGTATCGTTTTGTCAACTACCTGCGGCGTTCCCAGCGGGGCGGCTTAACCCAAGTCCCAGCAGGAGACTGGGTGCGGCTGGTGTCGGAACAGGTACTACCGGATGATACAGATGAACCAGTCAGCCTACTGGACGAACAGGCGATGTCTGACTATGTTGAAACTGAAGCTTGGGAGGAACGGCAAGCTCAGCGACAGATTGTCCAAGCAGAGTTTGAGGCTTATTTGGCCGCCCAAGTCGATCCGCTGGCCTCTCAGTGGCTGCGGCTGTACCTGCAAGGGCGTTCCCAGGAAGCTATCGCCGAAGCTTTGAATGTTCCGATCAAGCAAATTTACCGCTTGCGAGAAAAAGTCAGCTACCACGCGATTCGGGTGTTCGCAGTCAAACAATCCCCCGAATTAGTCGCTAGTTGGCTGGAAACTTCTCTGCAAGAACATAGTTTGGGTTTGACTCCTAGTCAGTGGGAGCAATATTGGCAAAACCTGACGGATGCTCAACGGCACTTGATAGAATCGCTCAAAGCAGGTAAAAGTGTAGAGACGATCGCCTCTGAACTTAAATTGAAAACCAATCAGGTCATCGGCGAGTGGACTAAACTCTATTTAGCTGCTCAATCTCTCCGCAACGATCGCTCCTGAATCTGTTGCAGACCATTGCTAATAGTTAATTATTTGTAACATTTTGGTTCTATGCTCGATACAAATCAGTTCCCGATCCGGTGTCTTTTCTGTGAATTGCTAAATTGAAAGTGACCCGATCGCGATCGCAGGCCTTAATTGTCAGCAATTAACTGCGACTCTTGCTTGGTAGGATAAGATACTAGCAGCACGATCGACTTCTCAGGATTTTCTACCTAATCCTAAATTAACTATTACACTCACGTATTTAGCAAGCAACGCCTCCGCGCGATGCTGCCAAATGTGGGCCCTGACAAATAATGATTTGAAGTCAATTGAAGCGGTTGTCTATAAATTATTCAGTTGTGGTGCATATTTAAAACTTGTGAATTAGTCACAAAACCCTATTAAGGACGATCGATCCTAGGGGGGACTTGGACTCACGATTTTTATTCAAAAGAACATTCAGCTTTCAGACTTCTGCCCTGTCAGGGAAGTTACAGCGTTTAATTTGATGGATGAGGTTGGTGTGTCGCAAAAAGCGCGATCGCGCTTGTCCCCGACTATTACTTATTGACTAATGGTATACACATCTCCAACAAACTCAGCGACGGTCATCAACACCGATCGAATATTTCCATTAATCGATACGGTTGTCCCCTTTGAAGCCTGTCTCTACTATCAAGTTTTGCCTCTATCTCTAGAAGGTAATATTTTAAAACTGGGCGTAGTCGATCTACAAGATGACTCGGCTTTAGACTATGTACAGCGAATTTTAGCTTACATGAATTGCTCTGTTACCACGGAGCAACTTTCATCAGAAACTCAGCACTCAATCCTCTCAGCATACTTGCTGCACGCTAACCAACCAAGAGAAGCAGTGCCCACAGCCACCACAGCAGCTTCTATCCAGACGAATCCCACTCTGGAGAACAAGACAACGTTAAATTCCCCCCCAAAAGTAGAAACAGTGCAGTCAGGGCCAGAACCCGAACCTCCTACCAGGTTGGGCTTAAAACCTGCGCCAAAAGTAATTAAACCAGATTCTGAGGTTTCCTACCCAGAAATTCGGTTGCAAGTTTTGGAGATAGAACCCTTGCACTTGTCAAGTCCCATGGAACTTTTGGCAAAATTACCCGCGCGACAATTGCTGCATGAATTGCTTGGCAAAATATTACGAGAAGGTATCGGCCGCCTGTTTTTTGAGCGACAGCCGTTGCAAGGCCGGATTCTGTGGAGTCAAGACGGCATTTTGAAATCAATGCTTGAAGACATCAATCCCCTATTGTTTCAAGAAGTCATCGACGAGTTGAAGCGGATGACAGATATGCCTGTGAGTAGGGTGGAACACATAGAACAGGTGGAAGTTGAGCGAATTTATCAAGAAACTCATTTGTTATTGCGCTTGCGGGTGATGCCTGCCAACGGTGGCGAAGAAGCAACGCTGCAAGTGTTGCGGGGGGCTGCTTTGAGGTTTTATGAGCAGCAACAGTTGTCTAATTTGAGTCGGGATGCACTAAAATTAGCTCAGGAATTGCAGCGAAAAGTAAATCAAATTCGCGATCGAACTCGACTTGGTCCCTTGCCCTTAGATGGTTTACCAGCCTTGGAAAAAGTAATTAGAAATGTTGACGATCAAATAGAAGCTTTGATGAATCAACACTATATTGAGTAATAATATGGGGCCTAGGGCATAGGGCATTGGGCATTGGGCATACCTCACTAAGATTGAGAAAGGCTATATAGCAGATCAATTTTAGTAAAAAATCAGGAGACGGCAGTGCCGTGTCCCTACAATGTTATGGTGATATCACCCGTGCTCGAAAACATCTTTGTATTGCAATAAATCCAAACTTACAAAAACGGGCAAACACTGAAAACATTGCTGTGCAACTTCCCAACGTTCCTCTCGCTGCAACATCGCCATCAACTTCTGTTTAGCACTCAACAAATAGAGGACATCGTTCCCAGCATATCGCAGTTGTTCCTCTGAAAGATTGTCAAAATTTCCCCAATCGGAACTTTGAGAAGTTTTATTTAATTCTACCTTTTCCAGTTCAAGAATTACTTCTTTCAGTCCGTGTCTGTTGGTATAAGTTCTCGCAAGTTTACTAGCTATTTTATTGCAGAAAACCGGGGCAATGTCAATCCCTAAATTGTAACGCATTGTTGCCATATCGAAGCGAGCAAAGTGAAATACTTTTTCAATATTCTCAGCTTCCATTAATTTCTTTAAATTCGGCGCTTCTTTTTGGCCTTTAGCAATTTTGATCGCGACAACTTTACCTTCCGGGTTGCACAACTGCACCAAACACAGGCGATCGCGCCAGGGCATCAAACCCATGGTTTCGGTATCAACAGCGATCGCCCCTGCGGTCAAATAGTAAGATAACAGAGAATCGGGCAGATCGCGATCGCACACTTGAAAATTAGGAAATTCCATTATTGAGAATTGGTAATTGGGAATGGGGCATGGGGCATGGGGCATTGGGAATGGGGCATGGGGCATTGGGCATTGGTCATTGGGCATTTGCAGTTAAATTAAAACTTTCTTCCTTCTTCCTTCTTCCTTCTTCCTTCTTTTCCCCCCTTGGGGGGGGTAGGGGGGGGTTCTTATCGACTGCGGACAAAAAGCTGAGTAAAATAATACTCCCCTTTCGCATTTTTCGCAATCCCAATCCCAGTCAAATTAAACTGACCCTCCATATTCTTACGGTGGCCATCACTCTTAATCCAACCATCAACAGCATTACGTACCGGGTCGCTGAAGCCCATGTTGTAAGCCACATTTTCAGCTACACTTTGATAGGGAATCGCGATCGCCTTAGCCCGCCCCTCAAACCCGTCGTGGCTAAACTTAACCTTCCCACTCGCCATATTTTCGCTATGAATCCTAGCTTGCTGAGTAATTCGCGGATCGATACTAAGTGGGGGCAACTTCTTAGATGCTCGATATTGATTAATCTGTTGGTTTACCGCTGTTTCTAAATCAGCAATTGAGCTAGAAGCAAGATTAGTATTCATGGAATTTTGTGGTGGCGATTCTGTAGGAATAACTTGGGAACAATTAGGCAGGATTGCTAGGAATACTAGAGACATTAAAACCAAAGATTTGTACATTACTTACAACAATAAATAAACTAAATTGTTAGATTATGTCCGGTTAATCACTCTTTCAGTCTCGCGTTGCGCGGACTTCGTTTGTGTAGACGCGGTTTCAACCGCCGGGTAATCTTAACCGGACATAATCTTACTAATTCCTACAGAGCGATCGCCCAAAATTCCGTTAAACTAGATATTCAGAACCTTCGCCACAGTCTGCACATCCTTGTCACCGCGTCCAGAACAGTTAAGCACAATCCGCGGACTGCCTGTTAACTGCGGACAAAGAGTCTCCAAATAGGCGATCGCATGAGCAGTTTCCAAAGCCGGAATAATCCCCTCCAACTGCGACAGCCGTTGAAAAGCATCCAAAGCTTGTGCATCAGTGACACTATAATATTCAGCCCTACCAACATCCTTCAAATAACTATGTTCCGGCCCCACACCAGGATAATCCAAACCCGCACTAATCGAATGCGGCTCGATGACTTGGCCCTCATTATCCTGCAACAAATAACTCATCGCCCCGTGCAGAACACCCACAGTTCCCTTAGTCAAAGTAGCCGCGTGTTTATCAGTTTCCACACCTTCGCCCGCCGCTTCAACACCAATTAACCTCACAGTTTCTTCCCCAACAAACTCGTGGAAAAGACCCATAGCATTAGAACCGCCGCCCACACAAGCTAATAAAATATCCGGCAAACCAGCCCACTTTTCCTGACACTGAGCACGGGTTTCTTCACCGATAATTGCATGGAAATCGCGCACCATCATCGGGTAAGGATGCGGCCCCGCCACGGAACCAAGAATATAATGAGTTGTTTCGACATTTGTTACCCAATCGCGAATCGCTTCGGAAGTAGCATCTTTCAGGGTTCCAGTACCCGCTGAAACACCCCGAACTTCCGCTCCCATTAAGCGCATTCTGAATACATTTAAAGCCTGTCTTTCCATGTCATGAACGCCCATGTAGACAACACATTGGATACCGAAACGAGCGCAAACTGTAGCAGTAGCAACACCATGTTGACCGGCTCCTGTTTCGGCAATTACTCGTTTTTTGCCCATCCGTTTTGCGAGCAATGCTTGAGCCAAAGCGTTGTTAATTTTGTGCGCACCAGTGTGGTTTAAATCTTCCCGTTTGAGGTAAATTTGCGGGCCAGTTCCGTCTGGTTTAGCGTAGTGTTCGGTGAGGCGTTCGGCGAAATATAAGGGACTGGGGCGGCCTACATAATCCTTGAGTAATTGTTGGAGTTGCTGTTGAAATTCGGGCTCGCTGCGGTATTTGTGGAAAGCGGCTTCGAGCTCAAATAAAGCCGGCATGAGGGTTTCGGGGACATATTTGCCGCCGAATTTGCCAAATCTGCCGAGGGAGTCGGGGCGTTGGGCGGTGGTTTCGGTGGTGAGACGCAGGGGTGTGACTGTCACGGACTTTGTGGGGATAATGGGACAAGTTTTATTATATCGACTGGATGGGGCGGGGCGGTGGGCGATCGGGTAATTTTGCGAGGGCTGCAAAAAATCGCTGGGATGGCGGAAGTTCGTTCGAGCCTTCGATATATTGCTCTGTAAGGGTTTCAGCGATTTTTATTGTGGGTGACAGCTTGTTTTTAGAGAGATTTTTGGGAGTCCTCGCAAACGGCCTCTGGACACGTTGCGCTGTATGGGGTGTATAATGAAGCTCTCCCCACTCGCTGGGGAAACTAATTGAATGGAAACATGTAGTGCACAAAGGAGAGTAGACCAGCTTCCATTGACTCCCCACTCGCTGGGGAAACTAATTGAATGGAAACTCGTTCTGTAGGATGCTCGGACGTTGGTCCGACTTGCGGAATACTCCCCACTCGCTGGGGAAACTAATTGAATGGAAACTCAATGTACTGAAGGTTCTTCGGGTGATTCATAAACACTCCCCACTCGCTGGGGAAACTAATTGAATGGAAACCTAACAGCGTTATCTCGCTTCTCTTGGGCAATTTCAGCTAAGTCCCCACTCGCTGGGGAAACTAATTGAATGGAAACCTACAAGAGCAGCACTAAAAGTAACTAATCCACCAGCACCGATATTAAGTCCCCACTCGCTGGGGAAACTAATTGAATGGAAACCATGATCGTTTCCTCAAATGAATGAAATGAACGTGTAGTCCCCACTCGCTGGGGAAACTAATTGAATGGAAACCGCAAATACAGCTTTGTCCCAGTTTTTAACTTCTTGATATTGGGGACTCCCCACTCGCTGGGGAAACTAATTGAATGGAAACGGCACTGGCGCAGGCTTTGTAGCAGGCGCCCCACTCGCTGGGGAAACTAATTGAATGGAAACGTTCGTTCGTTCCCGAGAACGATATACGCATTGCATTTCGAGCAGTCCCCACTCGCTGGGGAAACTAATTGAATGGAAACTTAACAATTATAAATTCTGTTCTTGCTAATCCAACGCAATTTTGTCCTTGGGCGGGGGCGGGTTTATTATATTTTTGGTTTCCGACGTAGACTATTTGTAAAACCCGCCCCTACATGACCTGTAGATACTGTCTTGATCTGTCAAGGGGTAGCAGTCAAATAATTAGGATCGAAAGGCTTTTGGGACTTTAAAATCCCAAAAGCCAAATGCACCAACTTCCTCATCAAAGCGCCAATCACCTGCAT
>NZ_JAHRFC010000127.1:0-10536 GCF_020883015.1 Microcoleus sp. CAWBG640 | reverse complement strand
TAGAAAAGACATCTTACCGGAAATTAGTAGGCAACCTCTACTTTGTATACTCCGCCATAGAAGAGGAAATGGAACGCCAAAAACAGCATCCGGTGATTTCAAAAATTTACTTTTCTGAGTTGAATCGGAAACAAAGTCTAGAAAAAGATTTGTACTATTACTACGGCGTGAATTGGCGGGAACAGGTAGCTCCCTCAGCAGCAGCAAAAGCTTACATCGAGCGAATTCACAAAATTTCAGCCACCGCACCAGAACTATTAGTTGCTCATTCTTACACTCGCTATCTCGGCGATTTATCCGGTGGACAAATCCTCAAGGGGATTGCTCAGCGGGGAATGAACCTTACCGAGGGAGAAGGTACTGCTTTTTATGAATTCCAGGATATTCCTGATGAAAAAGAGTTCAAAACTAAGTACCGTCAAGCAATGAATGAATTGCCCATTGACGAAGCCACAGCAGAGCGAATTGTGGACGAAGCTAATGCAGCTTTTGGCATGAATATGAAGATGTTCATGGAGTTAGAAGGCAATTTGATTAAAGCTGTTGGTCAAATGTTGTTTAATACCCTGACGCGCAAACGCGGTGGCGGGAGTACCGAATTGGCTACGGCTGATTAAGTTAAAGTTCCCTTACCATAAGTTTAATCTCGTTAATAGAGCAAAATTTGAAATCCTGGGGGTTTGATGGCTGGTTTTATAGTCACCAAAGCTCCGGGATTTTGCATTGTGGGCGATCTAGAAAGTCGATCGCTCCGAGACACTCGTGTCAAAATTACCCAGATGCTCTACCATACCAAAAGATTCACCGTCCCACACCCCGATTCGGAGGTTCCTCCGGCACCGTTGGTGAAGCAGACCTCGCCTGTCCCTCCAAATACTTGTTCAAAGCGTAAGCGATATCGCCACGAGTCATCGGCTTCAAAGGATGAATCTTATTAGTTCCAGGTTCAATATTGACAAAACCTTCATAAAGTGCAGTAGCCAGAGACTTTCTCGCCCAATTAGGGATTTCCGCCGCATCTGGATAATTAGCTAAAATCTCAGAAACATTAACATCGAGAAACTGAAAAACACCATAAGCTTGAGCAAAAATCGCTAAAGCCTCAGCACGAGTCACCCTTTGATTGGGAAAAAACATTCCATCGCGATATCCAGTCATAGTTCCCGTTTTCAAAACAATTTGAATCGCACTATAGGCCCAGTAACTTTTAGGTACATCTGGCAATTCCCGATCGGCTTTCTGAGAAGTTTTCCGGTGTTCTAAACCAAAAGTTTTCACCAAAATGGTAGCCAACTCCGCACGACTCACAAAACCCTCAGCATTAAAATTGCCACGAGCATCCTTAGTCATCAATCCCGCAGTCACCACCCGCTCAATCGGGTCAATCATTAATTGAGCTTGAACGGCTGTCGGGATTCCTTGCAATAGCGCGATCGTAAAAAAAATGCTAACTAAATTTTTCACGATTTTAAAATAAAACATTTGCTTCCGGCAAAGCACCCTGCATCTTACCCAACCAATCAATCAAATTATCCAATTGCTTGTCCGCACTCAAAACGGCCATCCCTCGAATAGTAACCTTTCCCTTGCTGTAGACAAAACGAGACTGCAAATGTTCCGGCAAATTAGCCTTAAGCAACAGCCAAGCAGGCTCCTCCATAGATGTTTCCAAAACAATATGCTGCTTATTTTCCGCTTTAATCCTAGAACAACCAATTTGCTTAGCAATTTGTTTGAGTTCAACAATACGAATAAGTTGCTTTGCAGGAAGAGGAATCGGCCCATAACGATCGCACCAATCAGCCTGAATCTGCTGCAACTCTTGGGGCGTACTAGCAGAAGCAACAGAACGATAAGCACTCATCTTCTGATCCAAATCCCCAATATAATCAGCAGGAATAAAAGCCGTCAAACTCAGATCAATTTGAGTATCTTCAACCTTGGGAATTTCTTGACCCTTAATTTCGCGAATTGCCTCCTCCAACATTTCAGCATACAAATCAAAACCGATCGCCTCCATTTGACCAGACTGTTCCGTACCCAAAATATCACCCGAACCCCGAATTTCCAAATCCCGCATCGCCAACTGATAGCCAGAACCCAACTGCGCGAATTCTTGAATCGCCCGCAACCTCTGCCTTGCAGCATCAGTCAACTGACTTTGCTTAGGATACAACAGCCAAGCATGAGCTTGAATACCCGCACGTCCCACCCGTCCCCGCAACTGGTAAAGTTGACCCAAACCAAATTTCTGGGCATCTTCAATCAAAATTGTGTTAACGCGGGGAATATCCAAACCCGATTCAATAATCGTCGTGCACACCAAAATATCGAAATCCGCCGCACTAAAAGTCAGCATAATCGATTCCAATTCCGAAGCATCCATTTGACCATGGGCAATCGCAATTCTCGCAGACGGAACCATCACCTGCAACTGAGCAGCCAACTCCTCAATCCCCTCAATCCGTGGCACCACGTAAAAAACCTGACCACCCCTGTCCAATTCTTGACGAATCGCACTCCGCACCGCCTCCGGGTCATAGGGAGCCAAATGCGTCTGAATCGGTCGCCTACTCGGAGGCGGAGTCGCAATCAAACTCATTTCCCGAATCCCTGACAGCGACATATACAAAGTCCGAGGAATCGGCGTCGCAGTGAGAGTCAGAACATCCACCTCTGTTTTGAGAGCTTTAATAGCTTCCTTTTGCTTAACCCCAAACCGCTGTTCTTCATCCACCACCAACAAACCCAAATCCCGAAACTTAATCGCCTTACTCAAAACAGCTTGAGTACCCACAATCACATCTAATTCCCCAGTAGCCAAACGCTTATGAATCTCCCGGCGTTCCGTTTCAGTGCGAAAGCGATTGAGCAAACCAACTTGAATAGGATAAGGCGAAAAACGCTCTGAGAGCGTGTGATAGTGCTGTTGGGTCAAAATCGTCGTCGGCGCAAGCATGGCCACCTGCTTACCCGCCGTAACCGCCTTAAAAATCGCTCTCAGAGCCACTTCCGTCTTACCAAAACCGACATCACCACAGACCAAGCGATCCATAGGTCGATCGCCCTCCATATCCCGTTTCACATCCTGAGTTGCCTTCAACTGATCCGGAGTCGGCTGATAAGGAAAAGAATCCTCCAACTCTTGTTGCCAAGGCATATCAGGAGGAAAAGCATACCCTGTTTGTTTAGCTCTTTTAGCATAAAGATTCAACAAATCCACCGCTAATTTCTTAACAGCTTTGCGAACCTTTGTTTTAGTTTTTTCCCAAGTTTGACCTGTGAGTTTGTTCAGTTCCGGCACTTGATCAGCTACAGTCCGAAACCTCGACAAAGCCCCCAATTGGTCAGCGGCGACTCGGAGAGTACCATCAGCATATTGAATCAGCAAATATTCGCGAGTTTCGCGATCGATCGTCAAACGCTCCAACTTAATAAACTTACCCACTCCATGCTGACGGTGAACCACAAAATCACCAGGGCTTAATTTATTCGGGTCTACTTGTTTAGAAGCAGCACGACGGCGCTTGCGAACATAGCTAAAAGTAGCTAGAGAATGTTGACCGTAGAATTCCCGATCGCAAATCAAAACAATCCGAAAAGTAGGCAGAATAAAACCTTCCAATTCAGCCAAACCGCTGTACTTCAAAGCAACCGGAATATGCTGCAATTGCAACTTATCGATCGCCAAATAATCCCGCGGATTCACCACAAACTGAGCCGGACAGTCATGTTCCGAAAGCAGAGAAACAGAGCGACTCGGTTGAGCCGAAACCAAAAACACCGAAAAACCGCGATCGCGCTCCTCCCGGAGCATTTGAGATAACTTAGCAAACTGGTGAGGCATCACCGGCACCGGGCGAGAAGCCAAATTAATCGCACCAGAAACAGAAACAGAAGATTCAGCCAATTCCGAAACATAAAGTCGAGGAAAAGCTTCCACATCCGCCATAGACTCAGCAAAAGAGCGGTGAATCTTAGGAACAGAAACAATTAAACTTTCCCATTGCTCCCGAGCACCTTCAAACCAACGATCGCAGTGAGCCTCACACTGAGCCGGTTCATCAATAGCCACCAAAGTATTTGACGGCAAATAATCCAAAATAGAAGCAGGCTGCTCAAAAGCCAAACCCAACAACCCCTTAATCACCTTCCCTTCCCCTTCTTCCCCCTCCTCTCCATTCCCCCCTTGGGGGGGGGCAGGGGGGGGTTCTTCCTTCGCGCCCTTCGCGCCTTCGCGGTTCGTTAGTAAACTCAACCTTTCACCCAAAGCCCCCCGCACAATTCCCCCAAAATCCGTAGGAGTCAAAACCAACCGATCGATCTTATCAAGCGATCGCTGCGAAGACGGATCAAACTCCCGAATTTGCTCCAAATCATCCCCGAACCACTCCAGCCGCACCGGCAACTCAGCAGCCACCGGAAACACATCCACAATATCCCCCCGACGACTCCACTGGCCCTCCATTTCGACTAGAGGCACCCGCTGATACCCCATCGAAACAAGTTGGCGGTCTAAAATCTTCGAGTCTTGAACCATACCTCGCGCCAAAGTCAGACAATAGGGTGCAAAAGCAGCAGGTGGCGGCAAATGAGACTGGAGAGCCCGCGCTGTAGCGACAATCGCCATCGGCTTAGAATTAGTAGTGATTTCTGGTTGCTGGACCAAATCCGCCAGCACCTGCATTTGCCCCCAAGTCATTTCGCTCTCATCGGAGTAAGATAGCTCGTAGGGCGAAGCCTCCGAAGTCGGGTAAAAATGCACAGTCTGCCAGCCCATCGCCTCCAGCCCAGCCACCCAGCGGCCAGCTTCTTCCAGAGTTGCTGTGACGACGAGTAAACTTTGCCCCTCTTGCTGGGCGAGGGCTGAAGCTACCAAACCTTTCGGTAGGCGGGCTACGCCGGAGAGTTGCACGTACCCATGGCGCTTGAGTTTGTTGAGTAGTTCTGTGGCTAGGGGCGATCGCCCTAGAGTCCGAATGATTGAAGAGAAAGTCATGGGCTGTTAATTTTTAATCCCCGATCGGCAAAGGCTCTTTCTCTTTGCCTGTTAAGGAGATTGTACGACAAACATCATTGATTGTGTCGAGGATCTGTTGTCGCCGAGGAACTTAACAGGGGGTTAATTTTTGCTCTAATATATCGAGGCTGCGATCGAAACGAGCGAGTTCCGTTAATCTAGGTACAGGATTGATAGCAACAAAATTTCGATTTTGCGATCGAGATTGAAAGCTTTCAGGCCTCTCCTTTAACCGGGCTGTGATTGCCGTTACCACCGATAATTTGAGAAATGTCCCCAAGTACCGACCTTCTGATTGTTCTGCTGCTGATTTTCCTCAATGGCTTATTTGTGATGTCCGAGATGGCCATCATCTCAGTACGCAAGGTAAGACTGCAACAGATGGCCAACCAAGGTTCGACCAATGCCCGCGTCGCATTGGATCTGGCTAATGCCCCCAATCAGTTTTTACCCACAGTCCAAATCGGGATTACGCTGCTGGCTATTCTGTCGGGCGCTTTTGGAGAAACGACTATTTCTAAAAGAGTAGAGCCTTTGTTGCGACTGATTCCCGCCCTCGCACCCTATTCTGGGGCGATCGCCTCAGTCATCGCAATTTTAACCATAACTTATCTGACCATAATTATTGGCGAACTCGTGCCCAAGCGACTAGCACTCAACAACCCAGAGCCGATCGCCTCCAGCGTAGCCATTCCCATGCGAATGCTCTCAAAAATTGGCGCTCCCGCCGTTTATGTTTTGAGTTATTCTACTGAATTAGTGCTGCGGCTCATGGGGATTTTGCCCTCCACAGAACCGCAAGTTACAGAAGAAGAAATTAAAGTTTTAATCGAGCAAGGCACCGAAGCCGGCACCTTTGAAGAAGCCGAACAAGATATGGTAGAAAGGGTGTTTCGTTTGGGCGATCGACGAGTCAGCGCCTTAATGACACCCCGCCCGGATCTTACCTGGCTCGATCTCGACGATTCAGTAGAAGAAAATCGCCAAAAAATGCTTGGCAGCGGTCATTCTAGGTTTCCGGTGTGTCAGGGAGGCCTGGACAACGTTGTCGGTTTAGTACACGTCACAGATATGCTGTCACGGACTTTAACTGGTCAACCCCTCGATTTAAGCGCTTCTTTACGAAGACCTTTATTTGTACCAGAAAGCACGCGGGGTTTAAAAGTATTAGAACTTTTCAAGCAATCTAGCAATCAAATAGCCTTGGTAGTAGACGAATATGGCGTGATTCAAGGATTGGTTACAGTTAACGACATTTTAGTCGAACTCGTGGGAGAATTTCCCTCTATTGAAGATGCCGACGAGCCACAAGCCGTCCAACGGGAAGACGGTTCTTGGCTGTTAGATGGAATGCTACCAGTCGAAGATTTTTTTGAGATGTTTGGCATCGAAGAATTGTCAGCAGAAAACAAAGGAAGTTACCACACAATGGGCGGTTTTGTGATTACAAATTTGGGCAAAATTCCCGCAGCCGCCGAACACTTTGAGTGGAACAATTTGCGTGTCGAAGTAGTCGATATGGACGGGAACCGAGTTGATAAAATCTTGGTAATGCCGATCGACAAAGCAGGGAATCTACCCCCAAGCAATCCAAAAACATGACAGACTCCCACATCAAGCCGAGTACAGCTACTTGCGCGCTCGCGTAGCCGAAGTATGATGTGGGCTTCTTAACAGCCCTAGCGAGGGCGTACCCGACTCCTTAGCCAAGAAGAATTTACCTCTCGTTCAGAGCAATTGGTGAGGGAATAAACTCTAGAATAACATTCATTTTAGTTCCTTGTAACCCATAGCCAGAGGCTCTGCTTCATCGCTTCTTCTTATTTTTTTCATCCTCCCGCAACACTTCTAAAATGGAACTACCCACATAATTACTAAAAACCACTTCTCCCGCTTTGTTATAATGACAGCAGCTATCCACATAAACAGCATCTTTAGTCTTGTCAAAAACCTTAACCCCATTAAATATATCAATCTTATTTTTTTCTAAATTAGGAAACTTTTTAAACAGAGCCGGATACCCAATTTCCACTGCCTTAGCATAGGGAGTATCCTGATTAAAAGCAATCTGCTTTTCGGCGGCGCTAAACACCCTTTTTGTCTGATAATACTGATTGGGCTGGAGTACATGAACATAAGGCACATTGCTAGCCGACAAAACTTTGTGCATAAAAATCGAACTCTTTGCCCAATTCCATGCCATTTCTTCAAATGCTACCGAATCTTGTGCCACAGATTTATTAGTATTAAGGTAAATAACGCTCCCATCATCTTGTTGTTTAGTGCGTTCTTTTTCAAACTTAATCACATCGGTTTTATAGTTATTTACTAAGTTTTGAATATACACTGAATAGAAAGCATCACACGCCGCCAAACTACAGTGTTGCAAACTTTCCAAAGCCTGATTAATCTTAGCTTTATTTTCTTTAATTCTGATAGTTGCTTTCATCGCTTTTGTAGAAAGGCTATTATTCGCCAAGTTAGTCAACGGCAAGATATGCTGAATGCTTGGCATCGCTAAATCGACCTTATTTTTATTGTTTAAATTAGAAAGGGCTACTTCATTGAAGCCATCTATATTTACAACCAGATCGAATTCTTGACGAAGGGCTAAGAAATAGTTTAAAATTAACAATTGTTGGGGCTGTTTATAGCCTCCGGTAGCAAAAGACAAAATTACAAATTCTCGATTTTTCAAACTAGGCAACTGCTTGATATATTCAGGCAAAATTTTATTCTGTATTTCAAATATTGAATAGTTAGAAGCAACCGAACCGCCAAAGACTCCAATAATAAATTGATTTTTGTTAGTCTTTTTCAACGGGTAATCGTAAGGAGAAATAAACCCATAGTTATTTACTTTAAAACCGGGGCGAAAATCAGCACTCGGTTTTTGAACAAATCCGAAAAAAGGATGAAATCTTTCTACTATAGACTCATTTAACCGGACTCCTTCTAAATTAATTCCCAAGGCAGATTTATCTAATGGCTTTTGTCTGGTATAGAAAAATTGCTTGTGCTTGACAAAATACCATCCCAAGGAACCCACCTCTAGGAAAGTCAGTAACAACAGTAAATTAATCAAAGCAATTTTGATTATTTCTGGGCTTTTTTTAATAAATTTGAAATCATTCATGTTTTTTTTACAGTAATAAATACTTATTTATTTTTTGGGGCTTTCTTTCAGTGGTGTGCTAGTTGCTGCTGGATTTCTCCATACTTTAATAATCGAACTAGAAATATAGTTTACCAATATTTCCTGTCCTACTAAATTTTTTCTCGTTCCCAGGTAGAACCTGGGAACGCATATCCAGAGGCTCTGCCTCGCGATTTATCGACGCCCAATGCCCGATGCCCACATAGGATTTATCAGCAATTAACCGGACATCATATCACTTTTTCTCGTTCCCAGGTAGAACCTGGGAACGCATATCCAGAGGCTCTGCCTCGCGATTTATCTACGCCCAATGCCCGATGCCCACATAGGATTTATCAGCAATTAACCGGACATCATATCACTTTTTCTCGTTCCCAGGTAGAACCTGGGAACGCATATCCAGAGGCTCTGCCTCGCGATTTATCTACGCCCAATGCCCGATGCCCGATGCCCACATAGGATTTATCAGCAATTAACCGGACATCATATCACTTCTTCTTGTTTCTTTCTTCCTTCCGCAACCGTTCTAAAATCTCCCCGCCCACATAATTACTGAAAACCACTTCTCCAGCTTGATTATAATGACAGCAACTATCCACATAAACAGCATCCTTAGTCTGATCAAAAACATTCACAGCGTTCACTAAATTAATATTATTTTTTGCCAAATTAGGCAACTTCTTAAACAAAGCCGGATATCCAAGTTCAACAGCCTTAGCATAAGGAGTATCCTTATTAAAAGCAATCCGCTTTTCCGCTTCGCTAAACACCCTTTTCGTCTGATAGTATTGATTTGGCTGAAAAACATGAAAATACGGCACGTTGCTAGCCGACAATACTTTATTCATAAAAATTGAACTTTTCGCCCAACTCTGAGCCATTTGTTCAAAAGCAGCATCATCTTTCATAACAGAATTGTTAAGATTGATATAAACCACGCTGCCGCCGTCATCATTCTGCGTTTGATTCCTCTCTTTTTCAAACCTGATGACATCTTTTCGGTAGTTGTTTATCAAGTTTAGAACGTAAACAGAAGTTAAAGCGTCGCACGCAGCTAACTTGCATTCCTGCATACTTTTCAAACCCCGATTAATCCTAACTTTACTTTCTTTAATTGCGATCGTTTCTTTCATCGCTGTTGTAGAAAGGCTATTGTTGGCTATGTTTGTCAGCGGTAGGATGTGCTGAATGCTTGGCATCGCCAAATCGATTTTATTTTTATTGTTTAAATTTGAAAGTGCTACTTCGTTAAAGCCGTCGATATTCACGACCATATCGAGTTCTTGATCTAAAGCCAAAAAGTAGTTTAAAATTAGCAACTGCTGCGGCTGTTTGTAACCTGCCGTGGCAAAAGATAAAATAATGAATTCTCTATCTTTCAAAGCGGGCAACTGTTTGAGGTATCTAGGGAGAATTTGATTTTGGACTTGAAATATTGCATAATCAGAAGCAACTGAACCGCCAAATACTCCGATAATAAATTGATTTGGTTTAGTCTTTTTGAAAGGGTAATCGTAAGGCGAGATAAACCCGTAATTGTTAACTTTAAAACCCGGGCGAAAGTCGGCGCTTGGTTTTTGAATAAATCCAAAAAAAGGATGAAATCTTTGGACAATCGACTCTCTGAGCCGCACTCCTTCTAAATTAATTCCCACCGAAAACTTATCTTTTGGCTTTTCCCTAGTATAGAAAAATTGCTTGTGTTTCACAAAATACCATCCCAGGGAACCGAGTTCGAGGAAAACGAGTAAAAGCACTAAGTTCACTAAAGCAATCTTGAGAAAATCTTGTCCTTTTTTGATAAATTTTAAATCTTTCATAAACCTCTATTTCGACTTCCTTGCTACTTTAATAATTGAACTGGAAATATAGTTAGCAAATAATTCCTGTCCTACTAAATTATAGTGACAGCAGGAATCTTTGTAAACAATTTCATTGGTATTGTCCAAGATATTCACTCCATTAAATACATTAACTCCGGCTTTTTGCAAATCATCAACTTTTGACAAAAGCAGCGGATAGCCTTTTGTTACCCCTTCCATGTAAGGACTATCTTTGCTAATGGCAAATGCTTTTTCCTTTTGGGGAAATATCCGTTTGGTTTGATAATATTGGTTGGGCTGAATAAAGTGAAAATAAGGAATTCTTCTACTTGATAAAATTTGATTCATCATTACCGAAGAGTCGTACCACATGGATACCATTTTGCTAAAAGCATCAGTATCATCTAAAACAGTATCAGATTTGGGAATATAGACAGTACCGCTATTTTTGGGGTCGGTTTTAGACTCTTTTACTTGTTTGTCGTACTTGATAATTTCTTGTTGGTAATCTTTGAGTAATAGCCTCACCTGTATTG
>NZ_JAHRFC010000126.1:0-10618 GCF_020883015.1 Microcoleus sp. CAWBG640 | reverse complement strand
AAGCTAATTCCTGGAACGACATTAGAAGGAGAAAATGCCGCCTGTTCTACTTCCGCAAAAAAGTTTTGGGGATTGCGATTGAGTTCGAGAATTCCCACATTAATTAAGGGAAACTCTGAGTGCTTCCACACTTTTGTCAAGTCAAAGGGGTTTTCGCGATATTCTGCGGCCTGGGCTTCGGTCATTACTTGAATGCAAAAGCGCCACTTGGGATAATTACCTTGCTCGATCGCTTCAAACAAATCGCGAGTGGAATGATCCGGGTCTTCGCCTTTAATCCGCATCGCTTCTTCGGCGGTAAAATTTTCAATACCTTGCATTGTTTTGAAGTGGAATTTGCACCAAACCCGTTCTCCTTGAGCATTGATTAGGCTGAACGTATGGCTGCCAAAACCGTCCATGTGGCGGTGGTTTTTCGGCGTACCGCGATCGGAAAACAGAATTGTCACCTGATGCAGAGATTCTGGACTCAGCGACCAGAAATCCCACTTAGCGTTAGGATCTTTGAGATGGGTTTGCGGATGGCGCTTTTGTGTATGAATAAAATCAGGGAATTTCAGCGGATCGCGGATGAAGAAAACAGGGGTGTTATTGCCCACTAAATCCCAGTTACCTTCTTCGGTGTAAAATTTGAGCGAAAAGCCTCTGGGGTCACGTTCTGCATCCGCTGAACCTTGTTCGCCGCCTACAGTAGAGAAGCGGAGGAGAACCTGAGTTTGTTTGCCAATTTCTGAGAATAGCTGAGCTTTGCTATAGCGAGTAATGTCATGGGTGATGGTCAACGTGCCAAATGCAGCGGCTCCTTTAGCATGGACAACGCGCTCAGGAATGCGTTCTCGGTTAAAGTGAGCTAGTTTCTCCATCAGGTGAAAATCCTGCATGAGAATAGGCCCGCGTTCACCTGCTGTCAAGGAGTTCTGGTTATCTGCAACTGGAATCCCGTCAGCCGTTGTCAATGTTTTGTGTTCTGTCATGGTTGATAAACTGATTGCTGTATCCTCAGTGTTCCATAGGTTTCTGGGACGGGGGTCTATCTGGGGAGGTAATTCTCAGATGTGCGATCGGGTGTTAGATTATTGGTGTGTTTTGAAAATTTGCTGAGTCAATTAAAACTAATAACCTGTCCTAAAATAGAAGAGACATCCTATATTAATTCCCTACCATGTCGATCGCCGTCATTAAAGAACATATCGAAATCACCCCAGGAATCTGTGGGGGAAAACCCCGTATCGCCGGACATCGCATCCGAGTTCAGGATATAGTTGTTTGGCACGAACAAATGGGAATGTCACCAGACGAAATTCTGTATCACTATCCGAGTATTACTTTATCTGATATCTATGCAGCTTTAGCCTATTATCACGATCGTCGAGATGAAATTCGCTCTGCGATCGAAGCAGATGCAGAATTTGCCCGCCAATTGAAAGCTCAAACCCCATCGCTATTGCAACAAAAATTAAAAAATCGTCAACATGGCTAAGATAAAATTTCATCTTGACGAAAATATAACTCTTGCCATAGGGAATGGATTGCGAAGACGTGGAATTGATGTCACCACAACTCCAGAACAAGGAATGATCGGGCAATCCGACGAACAACAATTGGCATTTTCCCTGTCTCAAGAGCGAGTAATTTTTACCCAAGATACGGATTTTTTAAGATTGCATCATGCAGGTTTGTCTCATGCGGGTATTGTTTACTGTCTGCAAACCAGTAAATCGATTGGGGAAATTTTGCAAGGATTAGTATTAATTTGGGAGGTACTGAATGCTGAAGAAATGAACAATCATTTGGAGTATTTGTAAAAATAGGCGATCGCAATTAATCTTGGCAACAGGTTCTCACATATTCTCGAACAACAAGAGATAAATCAAACAATACTTTCTCTCCTTCTATTCTTTGGAGCAAATAACGTTGACCCAACGATCGCAACCCATTCATTAAGTCCGATGATGACAGAGATAAACTTTGGCTTAAATCTTCCTTTGACACAGGTACATCAAATTTGCTTAATTGTAAAAGAATCTCTTGCTCTGTGGGTGATAGCCGTTTGAATAATTCAGTCAACCGAGATTTCATATCTTTAGTGACAATTAAACTGTCTTCTTGTAAAAAATCAGCAACTTTGCTACCAAAAATACTTTTAATTAAACTGGCAATATCTTTTAAATCAACGAAATTTCCTCCGTACATATCGCTAAACTCCGCCCAGGCTTCATCATCTTTTAAACCCCATTTTTTCAAGATTTCTGTATGGTCTAATCCTTGTAAATCTAAGCACTTAATAGGATATAAATCCTCATCCAGACTAATCATTTCTTGACATTGTTCCTGACTAATTAAGATTAAGCTACTTTGATGTTCTATATTTGTCATCATTTTCAATAAATTTTGGAAATTTTTAGATTCCGTTTTGAACTCTCCTGCCAATTCTCCCTTAATAAATAATTCTTGGAAATCATCAAGGACGATTAAACATCTTTGTTGACGCAAAAGATTGAAAAACTGAGTTAACTTATTATCAGTTTGAATAGAATCGCGATCGACACCTGTGATGATTTCATTAATAATGGCATCTAAAGATTGAGATAGTTTGAGGTTTTTCCATATTACTACATCAAATTTTTGTAAATTTAGGTCAACAAACTGTTTGACTAGGGTGGTTTTGCCAATTCCACTTAATCCCAAAACTGAGACTAGATGAAGATTTTGGTCGATTAACCAGTGGGAGAGGGTTTGAAGTTCGGTTGTGCGATCGTGAAAACTGGTGATTTTAGGGGCGAGGGTTAAATCGTGATACCCTTTGTTTTTACTTTGTTTTTCTTTGATTGATTGATTTGCATCTGCTGGAGGAGAATTAGGACACCAATTAATCTTACTATTTATTAAGCCAACAAACTGAGAATTTATCACTCTTTCAATAGTCCAAGAAAAATTATGTCTACTAATATCTTCTTTTAAATGTTCAGATAAAATCTTAAATAATTTACGACTAACATCTCCAATATAGTTTTTACTCTTATACCCGCATTCATCTGCAATCTCAGTGTAAGTTTTACCTTGCCACAGTCCCTTAACAACAGCTTTTTCTAGGTCGTCGAGGTGTTCTCCTGTTTGTTTCTCGACTGCCCGATCTACAAATTGTAAAATTTCCGTAATACTCATAGGATTGATGTAGGGTATGGCTTTTAGGCATTATAGCGTAATCTCAACCAAGAAAATCAGGTTTTTTCTGGTTTTTAGTTAATATTTTGTTACAAATAATTCAAGAAAATCTGTTTTTTTTGTGTGCAGCGTTCTGAACAGGAGATTTAACATGGGAGAAGATTTAACTTTACCGTTCTGAAAAACATTATGGATTTACGAGGTTTTCTCGAAGGTTTAGCAAAAGACATTCTGGGCGATCAGAAGATGTCGGAGGAGGATTTTGAGAAAATCTACCGCATGATTGAAGACAAGGTAGATAATGAACCACCTCCTCGTTTCGCTTTTATTGGTGAAACAGGAGTAGGAAAATCCTCTACACTGAATGCACTTTTTAACGCCGGTTTAGATGTGAGCCATGTCGAAGCTTGTACCCAAGAGGCCACAGGAATTGAAGTATCCTTTAATCAAGTTGAAGGTGTTAATGGAGCATTAGTTGCTTATGATATGCCTGGATTGGGTGAAAGTCGCTTAAAACAAAAAGAACACATTGCTCTTTATGAACAGGTGTTAAAAGACGTAGATGTCGCCTTGTGGATTTTAGATGCACAAAATCGAGCGATCGCTTCAGTACAGCAATATTTAGAAACTGAACTGAAAGCAATTCATCCTCGACTTTTAGAGCGCATGGTAATTGCTTTAAATAAAGTTGATTTAGTCCATCCTGGGGGGACAGCTTGGATTGAAATAGCTAATTTGCCCAGTGAAGAACAAGAAAGAAATATCGAAGGAAGAATCCGTGATGTTCAAAGAAAAATTCGGGAAGTATTACCAAATTGGCAAGGAAAAGTTGTAGGATATTCTGCCAACAGACGCTACAACTTACCTCAACTTTTTGATACCATGATGGATGCTGTACCTAACAAAAGAAGATGGGTAGTTGCATCTCGTAAAGCATTAGCTGATTTTCTGGAATTAGTCGATCCTCAGTTATTACCTCCAGAAAAAAGACGAGAAAGAGCAACTCATCAACAACCTCAACCTTCAAAGATGTCTGATATTGTTGCTAGTATGCCTCCTGAAGAATTTGCTAAATTTGCTGGGGATAAAAAAGCATTTTTAGCATGGCTAAAACAACAAGGAATTTAATTCACTATCTAGTGCAAATCAAGTCAAATTGACAAACAGGAGATTTATCCATGAGAGAAGTTCCCAATGAAAACTATATTGCGAGTGATGATATGGCTAAAATCAGACAGAGATTAGTCAATCAAATCAGCGGTATGAGTGATGCTGAATTGAGGATAGCAGCGAAATCTGAAGCAAGTTTAAGAGCTTTTGTAGCCGATCTATTTAAGTCAATTGCTAAACTGTTTGGCTATATTGTGGGACAAGTAGTTGGTTTTGGCAGAGATATAGTGCGATCGATCGGTGACGGATGGTCAGAAGGCTGGAAAGCTGGACTAGGTTAAACTCTGCTTGTATTATCTCAATACCTCTACATTATTTTTTAGTATGTAGAGGTCAAATTATTTATTGTTGTATAAGGTGATAATTATGAGTGAATGGATAGCATTTCCTTTTCCTAAATGCCCCAGTTGTGGTAAACAATGGGGAAAAAACTATCATAAAGATTGTCTTTTTAATGGTCAATTGCTAGTTGAACCTTATCAAAGACAGGTTAAATGTGAATCTTGTAGCGCTCAGTGGTATATTCTAAATAGTAAATTTAACTGTTCTTGTGGGTATCAATTTTATCCTTCAGAAGTGGAAGATGCTCTCTCTACAACTCAGCTATTAAGACAGCGTTTACTTCAAAAACTAAATGAGATGGATAGTTATGAAAAAAGCATTATTTCCAAATCAGAAAATTCTTTTCAACAATGGATACATGAGATTAGTTATGAGATAGGAAAAGCATTGGGTACAACAGTAGCAAAAGCCCAAGAAGTTATTAAAAATTTCTTTGATAAGTGGTCATTATAGCTAAAATATAATCCTAATGTTGATGAGAATAGCATTTTGGGCTATATTTTGCAGAACTATACTCTCCTGACTCTAAATAGGTGATGATAAAAGCAGTACCTATTCAAAAGTTCTGGCAATGACTTTTATCCCATCCGAAGCCTTTAAATCTATTAGTTATCCCAGCCGCACCGTAGAAAGAGCCGATCGCGCGATCCGGTGCAGCCCATTTCAATTACACTTCTTCCAGACCATCCGCGATAACAGCGTTTTCCTGACAACGATCGCCTCAAATTCCGGTGTCGAGAGTGGCTACACCCGATCGCCCGTAGCCGAACTAGCAGCCGAAAACTCCCTGCTGTGGCTGATCCAAGTCGGCGTACTGCGGCGAGAAGTAGACGGACAAGGGATTACCGACAGTTTTCGCCTCACGCCCCTGGGCCGCCAACTCGTGGAAAAATGGGAAGGGGAAGGACAGAAAGTGCCGGATGCTTCATTGTGCGATCGACTGGGAAATGCCTTTAGCCGCGGGTTGGGACTGTTTCTATGAGCTTTTCTCACTGCCACAGTCTGATAGATAGTCCGACAGTCCGACAATCCGACAGTCCGACAGTCCGACAGGGAATGAATTCCCTGTCTCATAGCGAAAGTCGGTTAAAACCGACTGCAAGTCTAAGAGAGGAGGGAGTGGCCTAGGGATTTGGTTCGATCGAATGTGCGTGCGATCGCCTATACTGAAATATCTGGTTGTCAGCTCTTCAAGGACGAGAGAGGACTAAATTCCTCACTACAAACTTAATTATGATTATTTAACTCGACTACTTATCAACTCTCAACTAACCGCTAACTACTAACAACTAACTACAGAAAACGTTTCACAAAAATGGAAGCAAAATCTTACAAAGACAGCGTAAATCTGCCCCAAACCAAGTTTGAAATGCGCGCCAACGCCGTCAAACGGGAACCGGAATTGCAACAATTTTGGGCAGACGAACACATCTACGATCGCCTTTCGGAAAATAATCCGGGCGACTTGTTCATCCTCCACGACGGCCCGCCCTACGCCAACGGCCAACTCCACATCGGCCACGCCCTCAACAAAATCCTCAAAGATTTTATCAACCGCTACCAGATGCTGTGCGGCAAAAAAGTCCGCTACGTTCCCGGTTGGGATTGTCATGGATTGCCGATCGAACTTAAAGTATTGCAAGATCTAAAATCGGCAGAAAGACTCAATCTTACCCCGATCGAACTCCGTCGCAAAGCCGCCGCCTTCGCCCAACAAACCGTCGAACAACAACGCGCCTCCTTCAAAACCTACGGCGTTTGGGGCGACTGGGCCCATCCCTATTTAACCCTGAAGCCAGAATACGAAGCTGCCCAAATCGGCGTATTCGGTGAAATGGTACTCAAAGGCTACATCTATCGTGGCTTCAAACCGGTTCACTGGAGTCCAAGTTCCAAAACTGCCCTCGCCGAAGCTGAATTAGAATATCCCGAAGGCCACACTTCGCGCAGCATCTACGTTGGCTTTCATCTGAGAAAATTGTCAAAATCTTTGCAATCGAAGCTCAAGCGCTATATGCCGAGCCTCTGGGCAGCGATTTGGACAACTACCCCCTGGACAATTCCCGCCAACTTGGCGATCGCCGTCAATCCCGAATTGGATTACGCGGTGGTGGAACCATCGGCAAATTCCCACATCGCCCAACAATTCATGTTAGTAGCTCTGGATGCGGTCGATCGACTATCGGCAACTTTTAATACAGAATTAAAAATACTGGCGACTTTCAAAGGCAAAGAATTAGAAGGTTGTACTTACAAACATCCTTTGTTCGATCGCGAAAGTCCGATCGTGGCTGGCGGCGATTACATTACCGCTGATTCTGGGACGGGATTGGTGCACACCGCACCGGGCCACGGACAAGAAGACTTTATCGTCGGAAAACGCTGCGGTTTACCAGTTTTAACTCCCGTAGATGAAAACGGAAATTTCACCGCAGAAGCCGGAGTATTTGCAGGTCTAAATGTCCTCGGAAATGGCAATAGCGCAGTCATTGATGCTCTTTCCGAAGCAAATGCTTTGATTAAAGAGGAAAGTTACGCTCACTCCTATCCTTACGATTGGCGCACTAAGAAGCCAACTATTTTTAGGGCGACGGAACAATGGTTTGCTTCGGTGGAAGGGTTTCGTGATGAAGCGTTAACAGCCATTTCTAATGTGAAGTGGATTCCCGCCCAAGGGGAAAATCGGATTACTGCAATGGTAGGCGATCGATCGGATTGGTGCATCTCCCGCCAGCGGACTTGGGGCGTTCCGATTCCGGTATTCTACGATGAAGAAACTAACGAACCGCTTTTAAACGAAGAAACTATCGCCCACGTCCAAGCAATTATTGCTGACAAGGGTTCTGATGCTTGGTGGGAAATGTCGATCGCCGAATTACTGCCGGAATCTTACCGCAATAATGGCCGCACTTACCGCAAGGGAACCGACACGATGGATGTGTGGTTTGACTCTGGTTCTTCCTGGGCCGCAGTGGCTAAAGGGCGATCGGAATTAAACTATCCTGCTGATATGTATTTGGAAGGTTCAGACCAACATCGCGGTTGGTTTCAATCCAGCTTGCTCACCAGCGTAGCAACAAACGGCGTTGCTCCTTACAAAACAGTTTTGACTCACGGTTTTGTGCTGGATGAAAAAGGCCGCAAGATGAGCAAATCTGAAGGAAATGTTGTCGATCCAGCCTTGGTAATTAAGGAATATGGCGCGGATGTTTTGCGGTTGTGGGTGTCTTCGGTAGACTACTCGGCCGATGTGCCTTTGGGCAAAAACATTCTCAAACAGCAGTCGGATGTTTACCGCAAAATTCGCAATACAGCTAAGTTTTTGCTGGGGAATTTGCACGACTTTGACCCCGCAAAAGATGCCGTCCCTTACGCGGAATTGCCGGAACTCGATCGCTATATGTTGCACAGAATGGGCGAAGTTTTTGCGGAAGTAAAGGATGCTTTTGATAACTTCCAATTTTCCCGATTTTTCCAAACTGTGCAAAATTTCTGTACGGTGGACTTGTCGAGTTTTTATCTGGATATTGCCAAGGATAGACTTTACATCAGCGCTACAGATGCTCACCGCCGCCGGAGTTGTCAGACGGTGATTGCGATCGCTGTGGAGAATTTGGCAAAGGCGATCGCACCTGTGTTGTGTCACATGGCTGAGGATATTTGGCAATATATTCCCTATCCCACACCATACAAATCAGTGTTTGAATCGGGCTGGGTAGAATTGGATGCTTCATGGCATAATCCAGAATTGGCGACTCGTTGGCAATATTTGCGGCAAGTACGTGGGGAAGTGAACAAGGTTTTGGAAAAAGCTCGGATGGAGAAGGCGATCGGTTCTTCTTTGGAAGCTAAGGTTTTATTGTATGTTCCTGATGTTGAAAAAAGAGAGCAGTTACAAGCTTTGAATCCTAGTAGTGAGGGATTGCTGGAGTTTGTGCGATCGCAAAATTCAATTATCGAGTTAGCAGCAGCGGAAAAAGCTAAAGCAGTACAAGATCTACAGGAAGAACAAGCAGCAAATGTTGCCAAGGTATTGACAGAAACGACAATTCATGTAGAGGAGGAAACCATCGCAGAGGGCGATCGACCTTCAGAAGTCATCGAATATTCTGCCGTTGAACCCTCGGTTCCCGATCCACAGCCAATCTTCGAGCGAGTTGCTCAGTTTGTAGCAGATATACCTACCTACCTGGGCAATTTCTTCACAGAATACCAAAAGGTTTTGGTCACAGTTGGCTTGTTGGCCTCACTCTTGGTAACTGGTAAAGTAACCCTGGGAATCTTGGATACAATAAATCAAATTCCCATGCTGGGGGGACTGTTGGAAATCATCGGTATCCTATTCACCATTTGGTTTGCTTTCCGTCATTTGTTGTTCGCAGCTAGCCGTCAAGAACTGGCAGAAAATATTGAGTTGCTGACAGCAGATGTGCTGGGCAAGACCAGCGCGATTGTGATTGCAGAAACCCAGGCGATCGTACTCACAGCCCCAGTAGAAACAGCGATTGTAGCAGTACCTGAAATCCCGGAAATGGTACTGGCGAGCTCAGTCCAACCACTGATGGTAGAAGTACCTGAAATCCAGACAACTGAATTAATTCCAGTCGAACCAAAATTAGAAACACCGGCCCAAATACCTGTAGCTTCTAATTTAGTAATGACCGGGAACGGTGTAGACGAATTGCGCTATTTGTTCATTACTTCGGAAGTGGAACTAATAGAATCGAATCAGGTTCTGCAAGAGTTGCCTTACAACTTCCAGTCTCCTGATTTGGCGATTGGTGTAGTCAAAGCAGATGGCGAAAAGTGCGATCGTTGCTGGAATTATTCTACTCACGTCGGCGAGTCGATCGAACATCCGCTAATTTGCGAACGCTGCGTTTCAGCAGTAGACGGTGAATTTTAATCTAGGCGCTGATAACGCACCCTACATTTAGATGTAATGTGCGTTAATTGAAGTTTTGTAGGAGCAGGTTCGCCTTTGATATTTGAGAAGTATCGACAAATTATATAAACCCGCCCCCACCAAACAAACAGCCCTTTATTTCCAGTCTAAGAACTAAATATCCTCTGGATCGATCCCCATCTCCCGCAGCTTAGCCGCTAGCCGATCGGCTCGTTGCTTTTCATGCTCTGCGCGCTCCTCGCCCGTCAGCAGTAGATTCCCATCGCTATCCCACCAACGCAGCCAGGGCAACGTTTGATTGCCTTCGGGCCCGATCCAAATGCCCAATTCTACACCCATGCGGGCGATCGGGTAATGCCCGCGCTGGTTCGCTGCAATGAGTTGATAGTGATTTGCCACTAATTCATAAACTTCGACTGCGGCTTTCTCCACCTCGTAAATTGCATAGAAGGGAATCCGAATCGCCTGCTCATAAACCCAAAACTTCCCCGCTTTGGCTCCCTCAACTGCCGAGGGCGGTGTCGAATCGCGCTCTTCTGAGCCATTTCCTGACACAAACTCGATCGCAATTAGCGGAGCCACAAATTCCTTCCACAACACATAAGATCGCCGTCCCACCCCATCCAACAAGGGCGGCACATTCGGCACATAGAACCAGTCCGGTGCTTCTGCACCTCCCTCCGGTGGGTCAGTCAAGCGCCAATAAATCCCACAATCTTGACCAATCGCGTATTGCCCATCCGGGTGCAGTCGATCGAGGATAGGACGAATAGAAGTGGTGAGTAGCAAACTTTGCGGATGTTCTTGGAAATTTTTCACAAATGTACCATCTGACTCCGGTAACTGCGTATGATCCGGTAATGATAAAAGAGGCCGTGATTGCGCGATCGTCATGGGGATATCTCCAACTTTAGCTAGACAGACGGGAATCCCCACACTATACCGCCTCGGTTAGTGTGGGATGAAAGGCGTGTGAGGTGAGGATTCCATCTGTTCACAATCTCAAAGCATAGCTTTGAGGAGTGGGCGGATGGA
>NZ_JAHRFC010000125.1:0-10678 GCF_020883015.1 Microcoleus sp. CAWBG640 | reverse complement strand
GCTACTGTTAGTATATTGTAGGACAACGTTCTATCTGATGTTGTCACATATCTTTATGGAAAAGATTCAATGTTTTTACTTCTGCTAACAAAGCCGTCCTATAAGGACGGGGTTTTAGACCCAATTTTTGTGATAAAAACTAATCGCATCAAACACTTGAGCCGCCGTCACGAGTTGCAGTAACTTCTGTGGGATTTCTTCAGGCTTGATTCCTGATTTCCAAAACACCACAATATCCCGTACAGTAACTTGAGTGTCTGCAATAATCGGTTCCCCCTGCAAAACTTCAGGATTGCGGGTGACATAGCGAGAAATGCTTGTAGGAGACAGCGAACTGGTCATAACGACATTATCAGAAAATGTAAACCTGCCTTCATCTTAGCGTAGTGGACAGAAGATGCCTATTATTTCCCAAACTCCTTCTCTATTCCATCTGCAAATATTCCAAAACCAGCAGCCGCAAATAGTCTAGCATTCGGATATAAGACCGCATTTGAAGATAGCCCGATCGCATCTCATCATAAAACTGAGCGATCGCAACACGATCGAACACCCGAAGCTGATGTAAGTCTGCGATCGCTTTCTCGCGATGCTCAACCCCTGCGCTAGTCTCAATCTGACTAGCATAACCACGAATACTGACTGTCACTAACTCAAGCTCCTCCAGAAACGAAAACTCTTCCTCGGAACCAAGATAGCTCAGAGCTATCTCTTTGCGCTCTGATTTAGTGTTTTGATAGTCAACCGTCAACTGTGCCAAAAGCTGCACAATAATATCTTGCTGAATCGCTAACTTGTTTTGAACTTGTGTCATATTTCTATCGCCTTTTATCTCAAATCCGCTCTTCATCGGAATGATTATTAGCCTAAATTAGGACACGGCAGTGCCCATTGGTGTCAACTTAAGGCTGAAAGCCCGCCAAGTCCGTTAGTCATCCCACAAGTCCGCCAGGGGTTAAAACCCCTGTCTAATAGCTAAAGTCGGTTGAAACCGACGGTCGATTTGCCCCAAACCAATATACATCAACTAACTCTTCAGTCCTCTTTGAGAGGACTTTCGCTATAAGACAGGGGTTTAAACCCCTGTCTGACTATCGGTTTGACCTTAAGTTGACACCAATGGGCAGTGCCGTTTCTCTACAAGAAATCTGCGGTTAAATCATTCCGATCCAAATCAAAATTGATATTACCCCTTAACAACCGCCCACTGAGTCACCGGTGCAAGCGGCTTCCAACCCTGAAAAGAACCGATCGCCCCAACCCGCTGAATCCCAATTCTAATTAACTCCCCGCCATGTAAAGAATGCCATTGCAAAACTTTCAACTCACTCTCAATAGTCACCGCATTCACAACTAATCGGCCGCCCTCACCCAAAGCATTCCAACAGGTTTCCAGTAAAGCTTCTGCGGTGACACCGCCACCGATGAAAATAGCATCTGGTTGAGGCAAATTTGCCAAAGCTGATGGCGCTTCTCCCGCCACAATTTGAAGTTCCGAAACACCCAAATTAGAGGCATTTTCAGCGATGTATTGCAGTCGAGTAGGATGGCGTTCGATCGCGATCGCCCGACAACCCCGATGACTCCGCATCCATTCAATGGCGATCGAACCACAACCAGCGCCCACATCCCACAGCAACTCACCCGGAATTGGCGCTAAGGTTGACAGAGTAACCGCTCGAATCTCCCGCTTGGTAAGTTGTCCGTCGTGGAGATAGGCACCATCCGCCAAACCAGAAGTGCGGGGGAAAATCATAGTTTCCCGATCGGCTGCAACTACAATCGCGATCGCATTCAAATCAGCCAAATCCGGTGCATTCCAGGCTGCTGCAACTCCCTCAATCCGCCGTTCCGAAGCCGCTCCCATCCGCTCGAACACCGTCATCAAACTGCTACCAAACCCCCGCTGTGTCAACAATTCAGCAACCTTTCCCGGAGTGTGTCGATCGGCACTTAAAACCAGCAAACGCGCCCCCGGATATAGAGAAAGGGCGATGGAGGCCACTGGGCGGTTTGTCAAACTGAAAGTCTCAACCTCCGCCAAAGCCCAACCCAGACGGGCGCAGATGAGACTGAAGGCTGATGCTGCGGGAATTATCATCATTTCGGCGATCGGAATCCGGCGCGACAGGGTGACACCAATCCCGTGACACATCGGATCGCCACTGGCGAGCACGCAAATCGACTCTCCCTGGCGACGGATAATCTCATCGACTGTGGCTTGTAAAGGTGAAGCCCAGAGCAATTTTTCCCTGGTGTCGTCCGTTGGTAACATGGCTAGGTGACGAGCACCACCGACTACGACTTGAGCGCGATCGAGCAGGGTACGGGCGATCGAACTCAATCCCGATAATCCATCTTCCCCAATCCCCACCACCGAAAGCCATTTGTCTACCATCAGCCCTACTCCTGCAATTTTTGCCACTCAGCATGAATCTATTTCCAGCATATTGGACAACAGCCAGTTGACTAATTGACTACAGCTAAAAACTAAATCGCCTGGTTGGCAACTTCCTTGATACAAGCTTTCCAGCCATTTCAGCATTTAGGTAAGTCACCAAATACAAGCCACATAGAAAAAGTGACACTTTTAGTTGTTTAGTAATTCGTCTTTTTCCCTAAAGTTTAAGTAGAGGCAAACAAAACACCTAAAACGTTCAGCCTTTTATTTATATTACTTACAACGGGGTCTTTACTATGAAATACCTAAATATTTTAACCTTAATGTTTTTCTGGACTACTCTCAGCATCACCTCTCCAGTTAAACCCGATGAATTGCCAGCCTTCACTAATTCTAATAATGTGAATTCTCAGGAACAAATTTTAACTCCTAGAAATATCGAGGGAGAAACTCAGCCGACGGAATATCAACAAGATACAATGATGTTTGGAGATATTTTACCTGTGGCTACCTTTGGTTTGTCATTGGTTTGTTTTTGTTTTAACTCCCCTACGGAACCTGATTGAAAACTAGGCGATTTTTCATTACTCAAGGCAATTAGGCGAGGGGGAATTTGTTAAGAAAATTGAGGGTTTTGGTTTTGGGGTGCAAAAATGTGATACCTTTTTTAAACCTGAAAGCGGGAAAGTCCGGTGCAATTCCGGCGCTGTGCCGCAACTGTGAAAGTCAGAATGCCGCTTTCAGGAGTGTCAATTGAGATTCCCTGCGTCGCACGGGGAGGAGTTTCTTTGTTAGTTTTGAATGAATTACCGACTTGTCCGGGCTTATTTTCTGGTTCCAGAGCCAGAGATGGAATATTATCGAGGATGCGGATTCCGGGGGGAATTTTAAATGTAGCGCAGTGTGGGGCGATCGCGGATTTAGTCGATCGATACGGTACGGGCTACGTGCAAGTAACAAATCGCGCGAATTTGCAAATCCGAAACTTGAACTCGGCAATTTCTGCTGAAGTCTGGCAGAATTTGCAAGCATTGGGATTAGCATCTCGCTTAGTTGAAATTGACCCGATTCGCAATATTATGGCCAGTCCGACAGCAGGTATCGATCGCCAATCGTTACTCGATACTCGCCCCCTAGTTACAGATTGGGATAATTATCTGCAAACCCATCCCGAACTGTCGGAACTTTCGCCTAAATTCAGTGTAGGTTTTGACGGCGGAGAATCGGTTTCTATCCGCGCTATTCGCAACGATATTTTATTAGCGGTATGCGGCAAATCGGTCGTCGATTCAGAAATATTGTTTTCCCTGCATTTAAACGGCGAGGATACAGGAATTACAATTAAAAAATCGCAATCTATATCTGTATTAGCAGCCCTGGCTAACACATATCTGGAATATACCAAAAATCAGCCTCGAATAGAGGGAAAAAAACCGCGTTTACGTCACCTGCTGGCAGATTGGGGTGTGGAAAAATATCTCGAACAGATACAGCATAATTTACCCTTTGTATTGCAGCAAAGCTCGATCGCTCCGTCTGAAAAATCCCTAGCCAATTACCAACATCTCGGCATTCACCCCCAACAACAATCCGGTTTCTCCTACATCGGCATCGCCCTGGCCCTAGGCTGGCTAAAATCGCAACAACTGCGAGATTTGGCAAATTCAGCCCAAAACTTCGGCGGAGGCACTCTGAGGCTCACGCCTTGGCAAAATCTGTTGATTTCTGACATCCCGAACCACCGCCTTAGCGAACTCGAAAAGTCGATCGCCCGTTTGGGATTGCACTCATCCGGAACCAATCTAGACTCATGTTTAGTTGCTTGTGCCGGCAACACTGGCTGTGCATTGGCGATGACAGATACCCAAAGTCACGCCCTAGCAATGGTGCAGGATTTAGGGCAAAAATTAAAGATCGATCGCCCAATTAACATTCATTTCAGCGGCTGCGAAAAATCCTGCGCCCAACATTCTCCCATTGATATAACGTTAGTGGGAATTCAGATAAAACAACAAAACGAGACGATCGCAGGTTACGACATTTACGCAGGTAAAACAGACTCACCCTTTGGGCGACAAATTTTCCAGGGCGTGAGTGTGGATCAGATATCGAGTTCGATCGCCCAAATGCTACGAATATATCAACAATTGCGATCGCCCGACGAATCCTTGGGCGAATTTGTAGATCGAAGTGCGATCGACCAATTGCAGCAATTGCTTAACCCCAAAAAACCAAACCACAAGTGAACCTCTTTCTTCCTCTTTCTTCCTTCGCGCCCTTAGCGCCTTCGCGGTTCATTCAAAAAAGATCCAGTTTTAAATAATGCTTGACTATATTAAAGACGGAACAGAAATCTACACCAAATCCTTGGGCGAATTTGTAGATCGAAGTGCGATCGACCAATTGCAGCAATGGTTTAAGAGCGACTCCGGTTAATCAATTTCCAGTTTCCGGCTTGAGTCTGCTCGATCGGCTTTTACCAATAGTCCTAGACGCAAAAAACCCGGTTTCTCTGAAAAATCGTCGATAGATCCGAGATATATTGACGCAGAAACCGGGTTTTTGGCCGCGCGTCCCTAAAATCCTTCTAACGCGCTATTATTGACACAAATATGGTGCGTTTTGACTTCGCGTTAATTTTTCGCAAAAAAATCAATATGCTCTCCATTCCAGGCGTAGCCGTTGTAACACTTCTCTATGAAAGTGCCAACTCCCTCGTTTACCGGGCCATTCGGGAAGCAGATAACCAGCCACTTATCCTCAAACTTCTCAAAGAAAGTTACCCCACACCTCAAGAATTGGTGCGCTACCGCACCGAATACCGCATTACCCGAAAGTTGAAAGAGGCGGGAGTCGTGCAAGTTTATGACTTGCAAAAATACCAAAACACCCTCGTGATGTTTCTGGAGGACTTTGGCGGCGAATCGTTGAAAATATTGATGCAGCAGCGTCAGTTTAGCCTAAAGGAGTTTCTGCAAATTGCGATCGCCACAACTGAAACTTTAGGGCAAATTCACATCGCCAATATTATTCATAAAGATATTAACCCCTCAAATATTGTTTACAACCCGAAAACGGAACAATTAAAAATTATTGACTTTGGCATTTCCACTCAGCTAAGCAGAGAAACACCGACTCTGAAAAACCCCGGCATCCTGGAAGGAACCCTCGCTTACATCTCACCAGAACAAACCGGGAGAATGAATCGTACTCTCGATTACCGGGCTGATTTTTACTCGCTTGGTATCACATTTTACGAATTGCTGACAGGAAAACTGCCTTTCGAGACAGAAGATACTTTAGAGTTGGTTCACTGCCACATTGCCAGACAGCCAGTTCCCCCGCAGGAAATCGAACCAAAAATTCCTCTGATTATCTCCCAAATAGTTATTAAATTGATGGCGAAGAATGCGGAAAACCGCTATCAAACTGCATTAGGATTGAAGCACGATCTAGAAAATTGTCTCGTTCAATTACAAGCAACGGGTAACATTGAGCAGTTTGCCTTGGGAAAGCGGGATATTACAGACCGTTTCCTGATCCCCGAAAAGCTCTACGGTAGAGAAACTGAAGTTTCCAATCTATTAGCAGCCTTTGAACGAGTTGCATCAGGACGATCCCCCCAACCCCCCTTATTAAGGGGGGCTTCATCCGACTCCCCCCTGAGTAGGGGCGGTGGATGGTGCGTGCCCGCCCTAGGGGAGGAAGCGAATTTATCCGGCAGTGAACTGATGCTAGTCGCTGGCTTTTCTGGGATTGGTAAAACCGCATTAGTAAACGAAGTTCATAAGCCGATCGCCAAACAACAGGGCTATTTTATTAAAGGCAAATACGACCAATTTCAGCGCAATATTCCTTTCTCAGCGTTTGTCCAAGCTTTTCGGGATTTAATGGGGCAATTATTATCAGAATCCGATGCTCAATTACAAATATGGAAAACCAAGATGCTCACCGCAGTAGGCAATAATGGGCAAGTCTTAATTGAGGTGATTCCTGAATTAGAACGCATCCTTGGCGCTCAACATCCAGCAATAGAATTATCGGGGAGTGCAGCACAAAATCGCTTCAATTTGCTGATGCAGAATTTTGTGCAAGTATTTACCACCGCCGAACATCCCTTAGTGATATTTTTGGATGATTTGCAGTGGGCAGATTCGGCATCTTTGAAGTTGCTACAACTATTAATGGAGGATAGGGGGCATCTGTTAGTTTTGGGTGCTTATCGGGATAATGAAGTATCGCCTACTCATCCGTTTATGTTGACGGTAAATGAGATTATTAAGTCTGGGGCAGTGGTGAATACTATGATGTTACAACCATTGAGTTTAGCAGATCTGAATCAATTGGTAGCAGATACGTTGATTTGCGATTTATCTTTGGCTCAACCCTTGACAGAATTAGTCGCTCAAAAAACTCAGGGTAATCCTTTTTTCTCGACTCAATTTCTGAAGGCATTACATGATGATGGACTAATTACTTTTGACCCCCCTCAGTCCCCCCTTAGTAAGGGGGGAAGTACAGGGGAGTCCCCCCTGACTAAGGGGGGAAGTACAGGGGAGTCCCCCCTTAGTCAGGGGGGAAGTACAGGGGAGTCCCCCCTTAGTCAGGGGGGAAGTACAGGGGAGTCCCCCCTTAGTCAGGGGGGAAGTAAAGGGGAGTCCCCCCTTAGCAAGGGGGGAAGTAAAGGGGAGTCCCCCCTTAGCAAGGGGGGAAGTAAAGGGCATTGGCAGTGCGATATTGCTCAAGCTAGACTGACTCACGCCTCGGATGTAGTGGAGTTTATGGCGGCGCAATTGCAGAAGTTGCCCCAAGAAACTCAGGATGTCCTCAAGTTGGCGGCTTGTATTGGAGCGCAGTTTGATTTAGATACATTGGCAGTTGTCAGTGAAGAATTACCAAAACAAACGGCATTATCACTCTGGAAAGCTTTGGAAGAAGAACTCATTTTACCGATTCAGGAAAACTATAAGCTTTTTATTCCAACAGAGGCTCAATTCAAGACTGATTCTATTACCAATCCAATTTATCGGTTTCTACACGATCGCGTCCAGCAAGCGGCTTATTCATTGATTCCCGATCGCCAGACACCAGCCACTCACCTCAAAATAGGACAATTGCTGCTACAAAGTTCCTCAGAGATGGAAAGAGAGGAAAAACTGTTTGATATTGTCGAGCATTTGAATTTGGGGCAGGAGTTAATCGCCCAAGCAAATGAGCGGGAGGCCTTAGCACAACTTAACTTAAAAGCTGGACAGAAAGCTAGAAATTCTACCGCTTACGCTGCGGCAAAAGTTTATTTGCAAATAGGGATAGAGTTACTGACAGATAACTGTTGGCAAAGTCAATATGAATTGACATTAAATCTTTATGTTGCTGCTGTCGAAGTTGCCTATTTGAATGCTGACTTTGATGATATGGAGCAAATAGCAGCAGAGGTGTTGGAGAAAGCCCAGACAATTTTAGACAAAGTTAAAACTTACGAAATTTTAATGACAGCCCAGACAGCCCAGAACAAGATGTTGGAGGCGATCGCAGTAGGCAGAGATGCACTGGCGCAATTGGGAGTTGAACTCCCTAACGAATCCGAACAAGTTAAGATAGATCTAGCGCTACAGAGCCTTACCAGACAACTCCAAGACAGAAGGATTGAGGAACTACTTAACTTGCCCGTAATGACCGATCTTCAGATTCAAGCAGCCATGCCAATATTAGGAATATTATGGTCGCCGATTATTCAAGCCATGCCGAGTTTAACGCCACTACTGAGCTCCACGATGGTGAGTTTATCGCTCCAGTTTGGGAATTCACCTGCATCGACGGTGGGGTATTTGATTCACGGTGTGGTGCTATGTTCTTTTTTGGGAGATGTCAAAACTGGCTATGGCTTTGGTAAATTGGCATTGAATTTACTCGATCGGTTTAATGCACCGGAATTTAAGTGCATGATTATAGCTGTATTTAGTAGCTGGATTCAGCATCACCAAGAAGCTCTTAGGGCAACGATACCAATGAGTAAAGATGGGTATATGGCTGGCATGGAAACTGGCGATTTTCTATACGCTGGCTATAACCTAACCGTTTGCTTTGAGGGCACTTTGTGTGGTGGAGTAGAAATAGATACTTGGGAAGCCGAACTAGCAGATTACAGTGCTGCGTTCGCTCAAGTGAAGCAATATTCTGCCCAGATTATTTTAGATATAACGTGGCAGACAACGAAAAACTTGAGGGAAACTGTAAGTACACCGGATTGTCTAATCGGCCATGCCTACAATGAAACAGTGATGATTCCTAAACATCATCAGGACAATAACTTAACTATGATTGCTATTGTCTACACATATAAACTGATGCTTGCTTACTTCTTTGGCAATTATCCGGCGGCCCTAAGCCACATTGCCCAAGTCAAGCCGTATTTGATGTCAGTATCGGGATTGATTTTTTTCCCCATTTTCCATTTCTACGCCGCCCTGACGCACTTAGCACTCTTTCCCACTCACCCAGAAATTGAGCAAGCAGAAATTCTTGCCTTAGTGGAAACTCATCAAATCACTCTGCACCAATGGGCGCAAAATGCTCCCATGAATTATCTGCATAAATGGTATTTAGTGGAGGCAGAAAAGCAGCGGATTTTCGGCAATAAAGTTGAGGCGATCGAATTGTACGATCGCGCTATCTCCCTCGCTCAAGAAAATCAATTTCTCAACGAAGAAGCCCTAGCCAATGAACTAGCCGCCAAGTTCTATCTAGAATGGGGCAAAGAAAAATTTGCCCAAATCTATATGATTGATGCCTATTATGGTTATGTCCAATGGGGAGCCACTGCTAAGGTAAAGGATTTAGAAACGCGATATCCCCAGTTATTGAAGGTAACTCAACCGGGAAGGAAAAACACTCAAACTAGCGTATCCATGACAACTACGGGTTCGGGTAATCACGTAGATATCACCGCAGTCATGAAAGCTTCTCAGGCGATTTCCGGCGAAATATTGCTGGATAAGCTACTGTCTAGTTTGATGAAAATTTTGATTGAAAATGCAGGGGCGCAAAGGGGATATCTGATTTTGTCAAGCCAGGAACAACTGTTAATTGAAGCTGAAGGGACAACTGATGGCGCTAGCGTCACCGTCTTACAGTCAATCTTAGTTGATAATTGTCAAGAACTTTCCTCTGCGATTGTGAATTATGTCGCCCGCACTCAAGAAAGTGTGGTACTAGATGATGCTGTGAAGGAGGGACAATTTACTAACGATCCATATATCCAAAAGCATCAGCCTAAATCAATTTTATGTGTGCCGCTGATTAATCAATCTCAAATCGTTAGTATTGTTTATCTGGAAAATAATCTGACAGCAGGAGCTTTTACGCCAGAAAGAGTGGAATTATTAAAAGTATTATCTGGACAGGCGGCTATTTCGATTCAAAATTCTAAGCTTTATACAGAAGTACGCGAAAGTGAGAAGATGCTGGCTCAACTCAATAAAGCTTACGAGCGTTTCGTCCCCAGTCAATTCCTCAAATTTTTAGATAAATCAAGCATCATTGATGTGGAATTGGGCGACCAAGTGCAGTTGGAAATGTCGGTGTTGTTTTCCGATATTCGCGACTTCACCACGCTTTCGGAAAGTATGACACCGGAGGATAATTTCAGATTTATCAATTCCTATCTCAGTCGCATGGAACCCGTCATTAATCAAAATAATGGGTTTATTGATAAATATATTGGCGATGCGATTATGGCGCTGTTTAGCGGAGATGCGAATAATGCCGTAAACGCGGGAATTGCCATGCTCAATCGTCTTCTTGAATACAATCAAAATCGCGCTCATTCTAGTTATGCCCCGATTAAGATTGGAATTGGGATTAATACGGGTTCTTTGATGCTGGGAACGGTGGGAGGACCAAATCGCATGGACGGGACAGTCATCAGCGATGCGGTGAATTTAGCTTCTCGCGTGGAGGGATTGACGAAAAATTATGGGGTGTCGCTGTTAATCACCCAGGAAACTTATTCGCGTTTAGAAAATCCATCGAAGTACGCAATCCGCAGCCTCGACACGGTAAAAGTCAAGGGAAAATCCGAAGCGGTGACGGTTTATGAGGTGTTTGATTGCGATCGCCCAGAAATCAAAGATGGTAAGTTAGCCACGCTGGAATTGTTTGCGGAAGCTTTGGCGATTTACTCCGAAGGGAAGTTTGCTGAAGCGGGGCGGCTGTTTGCAGAGTGTTGGCATCAGAATCAGGGCGATGGCGTTGCTAAAATTTATTGGGAACGCTGTC